>CALVCJ010000020.1 GCA_944326015.1 Candidatus Gastranaerophilales bacterium | reverse complement strand
TCTGCCATAATTTCATCTAACTTTGATGTATCGATTTTATGAGGGCTTTCTACACTCATTTCGAACTCCTATGTATTCAATTATCTGACTAACCCCGACTGTATCATCAATAGAAAAGGTTTGATATTTATACAATCTTAACCAAATTATCACATAGTCGAAGCAGAAAATCAAGCAAGTTTTACAGGAACTTATATAGCAAATTCCACTAAAAATGACTGAAATTGCCACCATGAACTCGTTTCAGGACCTCGTTGTTTTGAGATGCTTAAACAAGTTCAGCATGACAGTATTACGCATATTTAGTGGAAACTTGTATATTATATTCCCGTTTTACAGGATTAGCTTTTAATATCTGTTAGCATTATAGATTGCTTTAAAAAAGTGTTTTAATTTTTCGAAAAAATCCTGTTTTGGAGGCTTTGGTTTGGCATAACGTAGCGGTTTAGATGCATAGTAGTAGCTTTTCAGAGCTTTTTTAAAAGAAGTTTTTGGTAAAATTTGTTTGTAGGATGAAATTGAGATAGTCATTTTTTATTTCCTTTTTTTTGTTACACTTTTAATACAAAAACTTAAAAAAAATTTTTTTGCTATGTTATATTATTTTTTTGCAAAAATCTTTAACAGGACAAATATCACAATGTGGCTTTTGCGGTTTGCAGACGTTCTGTCCGTGTGTTACAAGAAGTGTATTTATATCAAGCCAATATTTTTTTTGTAGTTTTTCTCGCAGGACAAATTCCGTTTCTTCCGGAGTTTTTGTTTTTACGTAACCTAAACGGTTACAGATCCTATGAACATGCACATCAACACAGATTGCCGGAATTCCAAAACCTTTAGCAAGAACAAGATTGGCTGTTTTTCTTCCGACTCCGTTAAATTTTATTAATTCCTCTATTGTATCAGGAATTTTGTTATCAAGCTTTTCAACTATTATTTTTGACAGTTCGACAATTTGTTGAGCTTTATTCCGGTAAAAACCGACAGGGTAAATAGCTTTTTCAAGTCTTTCAACATCACAGTATGCAAAATCTTTTGGTTCTCTGCCAATTTCCAGCATTCTCAATGTTGCCGGATATGTTGTTAAATCATTTGTTCTCAAACTCAAAATACACGCAATCAATACCAGATACGGATCTTTAAATTCTTCCATAAGCTGAACAAATTCACGTCTTGGCTGCTTGGCTTCTATTAATAGCTCTATAATTTTGTCAATATTTATTTTTGTCATAAAAATATTATATTACAATTTTTTGAAATTATAAATATTATACTTATTTTTTATTATCAGTTTTGATAAATTATCTATTCAAAAATCTCAACAAGTGCGTTTATACTTGCAAAATTTTTTTATTTAAGTTATAATAATCTTATGTATTACATACAAGAGTCCATAAAGGTGGTGAAAATATAAATGGCAGAAGTAAAAGTTGGCGAAAATGAATCAATTGAAAGTGCGCTTAGACGTTTTAAGAAAAAAATTCAAAAAGCCGGTATACTTTCAGAAGTAAAAAAACGTGAAAGATATGAAAAACCTAGCGTTAAAAGAAAACGCAAATCTGAAGCAGCCAGAAAAAGAAAAGTTTAAAAGCTTATTGATAAAAAACGAAATCTTTTTAGATTTCGTTTTTTTAGTGCAGTGTTTGTTTTTTGTTTATTCGTCAAGCTTCTTTCCCGTGTGTTATACTTGTAAAAAATTTTAAGGTGTGTTATAATAAAATTAATTTAGAAAGGAGTAAGAAATGAGTGAGTTGAAGAAGATTAATTTAATTCTGAGTAATTTCGGGGGGGGGGCGTTTTTAAGCTAGGGTGCTACATCTCTCATATTTTCAGAAATTTAAAGTTTAAAGTTTTGGGATTTTTTGATATTCTTAATCTAGTTCATTCTGACGAAATTACAGGTTATCCTGAACTTTTTTCAGGAGCTTCTCAGGAATGTGGTCATTTTAGTGTAACTGGCTTATCTTCAAAAAATTGTGCTGCATTTACTTTATCTGAGGTTTTGATAACCTTAGGAATTATTGGAATTGTTGCAGCGATGACTATGCCTGCAGTAATTAATGATTTTCAAAAAAAAACTGCTGAGGCAAGACTTAAAAAATTTTATAGTGTTATGTCACAGGCGGTTTTAAGATGGCACGAGCAAGACGCAATTGAAGAAGGAAATTATCTTTTTCCGGATGAAGCTGTTAGAAACTCAGATTATCTTTTGAATTGGTATAGTGAAACTATAGGTAAGTATATTCAGTCAACCTCTGTTGAAAAAGACACATCAGAGTATATAAAGGTTGCATTTGCGGATGGTTCCGGGTTTGTGGCATATGTTCAATTGCGAAGTTTATTAAATATTTTTTACTGTATTGAATATAAATATTGCAAAGCTGAAGATTTTGACGGCAGAAGAACTTTTTTATTTTCTATTCAGGACGGTAAACTTTATACTTCTCATGCAAGATATGCTCTTTATACACGTGCTCAGCTATTGGCAGAATGTAAAAATCCGTATTCTGGTTCAAAAAAGAAACGTCATGCTTGTACGAGATTAATTCATGTAGATGGCTGGCAAATCAATGATGATTATCCCTGGTAGTCATCTAATCCAGAACTATGCCGTGCAGGTCTGTACCGCCTGTTTTTATAAGGTTATATTTATCCGCAATTTTTTCAATTGTTTCTGTTTTGTGAAATTTGATTATTCCTCTGTGGCGTTTGTAGGGGTAATAAACTTCCAGCCCGTCAAGACCGTAAGAAATTAATTTTTTTATAAAACCTTCGAAATTAACTGCCCAGCAGCAGGCAGGGTGTGCAAGCACTGCAATCCCGCCGGCATTATGGATTGCTTGAATAAGTTTTTTTATATCGCGTTTCGCAAAAATTCTTACAATATCAAGTTCTGTTTCTTTTTTATTTTTAGCACAGAATGAAAGAATTTCTTTATTATTAACATCAATCCCGTAACCGAGCAGGTGCATAAAAACATAACCACACCAGACATCAAATTCAACAGCGGGCAGAACTATATCGTATTTTAAAATATCGGTTTTGTGATAAGCCTCTAAAGTGTTGTGATCGCAGAAAGCTATTTTTTTGTAACCCTTTTCAATAGCCTGTCTTACTAAATCCTCAGCATCACCTTCGCCGTCAGAGAACTTGGTGTGTAAATGCAAATTAACTTTATTGTTTATAAAATCTTCTTTTGTAAATTTTTCCATATTTGTAATAAAATTATTATACAATAAAATTTTTTTACAGGAGAGATATGGCAAAAGGAAATAAAAGTATTTGGGTTATATTTTTTGAAGGTATAAAAATTTATGCTTTAAATATTCATAAATTTTTTCTATACATGGCATTTCCTGTTTTAGGACAGTTGATAGGTCTTTTTATAATTTTCGGAGTAACTTACTGGTACACTGAAAATTTTCAGGATTTAATCGTAAAATATCCGGCATTAAATGATATTTCTACAATGTTAATTTGTATAATACTATGTGTTATACCCGGACTTTTGATATGGGCAAAAGCTTTTTGGGATTATCTGGTCTCATATGGCGCGCTGAATTCTATGACTGACGGGTATTTAAATACCGGCAGAGTCTATGATTTCAGAGCTCATAATTCTGTTGTTACTAAAAAAACTTTTTCTTTTATTGCGCTCTGGCTTTTGTTTAGTATTTTTACTCTGGTGTCGCTTATTCCCGTATTCTGGATAATCGGTTTTATATTTTTTATCTATTTTATATTAATTTTTCAGGTTTTTACTTTTGAAAACGGTTTGTCCCCTGTCGGATATTTCAAAAGAAGTTTGCAGCTGGTTAAAGGTAAATTTGCAAGAACATTTCTTTTGATGGCACTTCTTGTTGTATTTACTTACTATTTGCTGCCTGCAGGACTCGGGGTAATTTTTGATGCTGTTAATTTAACTCCGAAATTCGCGAAAATAATTGAAATATGGGCATATACATTACCATTGGAGCCTTTTGAGCAGTTTCATATTACTCCAGCTATGATAGGTTTGGAACTTGTAAAACAGATTATATTTTTTATAGTAATCGGATTTACGCTTCCTATAAGAAGCGTCTGTTGGTCTTTGTGGTATAACAATCTCGCATCAGAAGATGGTATATTGCCGGTAAAATCGAAGAGGAAATCAAAAAAAGTTGCTGCAAAAACATTTAAAATAGAAAAACGCGGGATTGACCCAGAAATTATCAGACGCGCAAGACTTGAAGATGACGAGTATTAACTAATGTTTATATGCAGAAATTGTAAATCCATAGATAAATTTGAATTGATGTTTTCCCCTGATTACAGGGGAGAAAAGAAATTCTTACGGGAGTATAATAAAGACGGTGATATTGTAATAACCGTTGACGGGTACAAATTTGTTCCTGATTTGCAGTTTATGAATGATCATGCTGTGTGCAAATACTGCGGACAGATTTATATGTGGGATTACGAGGGTAAGAAAGGATAATTATTATGAAACGTGAAGGTAGAGCAAATAACGAGACACGAGAAATAAAATTTATAAAAGATTATACAAAACATGCTTTAGGTTCGGTTCTCGTTGAATTTGGCGATACAAAAGTTATTACAACGGCATCAGTTGAGGAAGGCAAACCAAAATGGATGGATAAAGAAGATAAAAGAGGCTGGATTACAGCAGAATATTCCCTTTTACCTTCCGCACCGAATACCAGATGCCAGAGAGAAAGAACAAAAATTTCCGGCAGAACTCAGGAAATTCAGCGGCTTATCGGCAGAAGTCTCAGAGCCTGTGTAGATTTAGAAAAAATTCCCGATTTAACAATAACGATTGATGCCGATGTAATTCAGGCAGACGGAGGAACAAGAACTGCAAGTATTTGCGGAGGTTTTTTAGCTTTAAAAATAGCTGTTGAAAAATTGATTTCGAACGGTACTATAAAAGAAAATCCTATTATTGAGCCTGTCGGAGCAATTTCCGCAGGAATTGTTGACGGTGAGGTTAGACTTGACCTTGATTATATTGAAGATTCGCATGCTCAGGTAGACAGCAATGTCGTTTTGACAAAGAGCGGAAAAATTATAGAATTTCAAACAACTGCTGAGGGTGAACCATATGAACAATCAGAAATGATTAAGATTTTTAACATTGCACATCAAGGAATAAAAAAAATAGTTGCGATGTATGATTTGATTTAGTATAATGTTTGAGTAATAAAAAGGAGAGTTTATTATGTCAAAAAAATTATTAGTTGCATCGTTAGTACTGGTTATGGGGTCAGCTGTTATTAGTTACGCTGCTGATTCACAACCTACAACTTATACCGAAAAATTTATTCAAAAGCATACACAAAAGCTTGTAGATACTGAAAAAGAATTGCAGCAGAAACAGCAAGAAAGAGAAGAAGCAAGAGCAAAACAAAAAGAAGAATTGCAAAAACAGATAGAAGCAAGAGAACAAGCTCGTGCAAAACAGAGAGAAGAACTTCAAAAGAAAATTGAAGCAAACCAGAAAGCACGTGAAGATGCAGCAAATGCTAGAAAACAAAAATTAGAACAGAAAAAAGAATTGTGGAATCAATTAATTTCTGAATAAGGAGGATTTATATGAAAAAGAAATTGACAGTATTACTGGCAGTTGCCGTTATGTCTATGTCTTCTGTTTACGCAGCAGAAGCCCAGGGACCGATTTCAAGATGGCTTGACAACTTAACTGGTTCGGTTGCTCAAAAAGAACAATCTGCTTATCAAAAACAACAGGCAAAACAGCAAAAACTTGCAGAAAAAAAGAAAAAGAGAGAACAAAAGCTCGCTCAAAAACGTGCAAAAGCAAAACAAAAACAGCTTGAAAGACAGAAAAAAGCTCAAGAACAGCAAAAAAAAGTTCAAAAGAAACAAAATCTATTAAAAGAATTATTTACATTTGATTAAAAAATGAAAGCCGTCTTATTTATAAGACGGCTTTTTTGCATTCCTGAAATCTCTGTGTTAAAATTTAATACAAAACGGGGTGTTTTTATGCATACATTAACTAAAACTTTAACAGGAGCGCAGATTATTGTTGAAACGTTAAAAAAGCTTGATGTTGATACAATTTTTGGTTACCCCGGTGGAATTGTTTTAGGTTTTTATGATGAATTGAGCAGGCAAAAATGTATAAAGCATTATCTTGTACGTCATGAACAGGCTGCTGTTCATGCGGCGGAAGGTTATTCCAGAGCCAGCGGTAAATGTGGAGCTGTTATAGTTACGTCAGGGCCCGGGGCAACAAATACCGTAACAGGACTTGCTAATGCTTATCTTGATGGCTATCCTCTTGTTGTAATTACAGGACAGGTTTCGGCGGAACTTCTTCATCAGGATGCGTTTCAAGAAGTTGATATTATTGATATTACAAAATCATGCACCAAGAAAAATTTTCAGGTAAAAGATGTTAATGATTTAGCAAAGACGCTGATTGAAGCCTACATTACTGCTATGTCAGGCAGACAGGGGCCTGTGCTTGTTGATATTACAAAAAATGTTTTTTCGCAAAAAACAGAATTTGATGAAAATATTTCAATAAAAATTTCAAAACCTGTTACTGCTGAAAATCTTATTAAAGAAGCTATTGAATGTATTATGCGGGCCAAACGTCCTTTAATTATTTCTGGCGGTGGCGTTTTACAGGCTGATGCATCGCCAGAAATTACAAAGTTTGCCCGTATTTTGAATATTCCTGTTGTTTCAACGATGATGGGACTTGGAACTTATCCGCAAGATGATGAAAATTATCTTGGAATGATCGGAATATTCGGTCATCCTGCTGCTAACAGAGCTGTAAAAGAAGCTGATTTAATTTTTGCTGTCGGTACAAGATTTAACGATAGAATAAGATGCTGTTTTAAAGATAATGAGCTTGGTAAAAAGCTTATTCATCTGGATATTAACGAGAGTGAAATTTCAAGAATTATTCCAGCAGCTATCGGTATTACAGGCGATGCAAAAGAAGTCCTGCAAAAAATGATTGAGCGATTGAATAATCTTAAAATCTCAGACAATTCTGAGTGGTTGACAGCGGTTATGAAATTTAAAAAAGATAATTTAAAACCTCTAAAAAGATCTTCTAAAATGCATTCTTTTGAACTTGTGCAGGAGATTGCCCGTTGTATTAAGGATAAAAATTTTATTATAACAACAGAAGTCGGCCAGCATCAGGCGTGGGCTGCAAGGTATTTAAAATTTAATTTCCCTCGTAAATTTATAACTTCCGGCGGACTCGGTACTATGGGATTCGGAATGCCTGCTGCCATAGGTGCTGCAGTTGCAAAAAATGAGCCTGTAATTTGTATTGCAGGCGACGGCTCTTTTCAGATGAATTTAGAAGAGCTTGCAGTTTGCAAAGATTACAATTTACCGGTAAAGATTTTTATCTTAAACAACGGGTATCTCGGTATGGTAAGGCAGTTTCAGGAAAAAATGTGTGACGAAAGATATTTTGCAACTGAGATTTCTAACCCTGATTTTGTAAAACTTGCGGAAAGCTATGGAATTAGATCGCTGAGAGTTGAAAAGCTTGAGGATGTTGAAAAAGCTCTGAAAGAAGCATTTTCTGTTAAAGATTCGTTTTTAGTTGATTTTGTTATAGAACCAAAGGAGCTGTTATAAATTGGCAGGTAAAAAACGTATTTTAATTTTTGCAGGAGTTTATTTTATTGTGCTGTTATTTGCAGTGCTTTATTATACATGTCAGCTTATAGATAAAGCCGCTGTTACTTCATTCAAAAAATTATATTCAGTATATTCACAGGCTTTACTCTCTACTGTATATCAAATGGGCGGCGATACCGGCTGTTATTTTAGTTCAGATAAAAATTTTCACAGTGATTTTTCTAATTGTGACAGATTTTATAAAAATTTCGCTAATAATTTAAAAGTAACAAGATATTGTAGAAAAAATGCTCTTTCAGATGGCTGTATACCTGTTTATAAAAGATATCCGAAAGCAGTGCAATGTGCGGGATTTTCTGAAAATATGATGAATAGATATAATCAGGCATTTGTGATGAATGATAAAACAAGTCTTGTTGTTTTTAATATGCCTGCTAATGTTCCAAAACCATTGTTTGCAGTAGATAGTAATGGTTTTTTGCGTCCGAATAAAGGCGGGCAGGATCTTTATAGTATTGTTATAATGCGAAATTCCCGCGGAAATTACTATTTTCATCCAAACGTAACTTATTGTCTGCCAGTAGAAAAAGGCGGAATTAAAAATATTCAGGATGTTTATAAATAGATTTAATCCATTTGTGAATATACTCTTTTAATCTCTTTAATATCCTGCCACATAAGCCATTTAGGGCTTCCTTTTTCGCGAGAATCATTCCTTAAAAGATATGACGGATGAAATATCGGCATCATTTTAGACATATAAGGCCCTTTAAACCATCTGCCGCGAAGTTTTATAATCCCTTGATTGGTATCAATAAGCGATTGTACTGCGACACGGCCGCAAAGAAGAATTATCCGCGGCTTTAAAATTTCAATCTGTGCATCTAAATATTCTCTGCACGCTGTTTTTTCTTCTGGCAGTGGGTTGCGGTTGTCAGGCGGACGACATTTTAAGGTGTTACAGATATAAACATCTTTTTGCCTTGACAAACCAACCGATGCAAAAATCTTATCAAGTAATTGTCCTGCTTTCCCGACAAAGGGTTCGCCTTTTTGATCTTCATAGTATCCTGGAGCTTCTCCGATAAGCATAAGCTTATGGTTTGGAACACCGCCTGAAAATACAATACTAGTTCTTGTTTTACCTAACGTGCATTTTTGGCACGAAAGGCATTTTTTCCGAACCTTTTCGAGTTGTTCTATTTCGTTTGAAGTTGCTTCTTGCATAATAGTTAATCCTTTTTAAAAGGAACGTTTTTGAATAAATCATCAAGTGGGATACTGAGAGCGTTTGCGATATCAAAGACGATAAAGGCGGAAGGGGTTTGTTGGGCACTTTCTATTTTTCTTATAGAATCTTTATTTACATCTATAAGTTCGGCTAACTTTTCTTGTGAGATTTTTTTTCTCATTCTTTCAGCCCTTATATTATCACCCAGAATTTTTAAACGTTCATCTCTCATATTTCGTTATTATAGTGAGTTGACAAATTTTATTCAAACGGTTATAATCATAATTATAACGATAATAATCGTTAATTAGCATAAAAAAGTAGGTTAATATGCAAGATGAAATTCTGAAAAAGATGATACGTTATGAGGCAGATTTAATTAAAATCAAAAATTTTCTCAAAATTCTTTATAATTGCGTAGAAGACAATAACGACTCTTGTTATCTTCAACAGTTTGTGAAAATTATAGAAACAAAACTCGATATTTTTTCGGAAAATTATGAAGAATTAAATAATCAAATTTTTGTTTTGCTTAATTAATTTCAGTCATAGTATGGTATTATGGAGGGAACGCTAACGCTTATCCCACCTTACGAAATTATTCAAAAACATAAATGTCATTCTGAACTTGTTTCATAATCTCACGGGATCCCGAAACGAGTTCGGGATGACGTAACATTCCGGTATACGGAATGTTTGACTGTCCTCCGTTGGTCGTTCCCTCTACCATAGCAGAGGGAGCTGCACGTAGATATGTCTCTTGATTAAATAAATTCAGTATGTGAATTAAATTATTTTTCCGGTTCCAGGATTGATATAACTGCGTTATCAAGATTTAGATATTTTTTTACAGTATTTTCAAGGTCATCTACAGTTATATCTTCAACATCTTTCAGATAACTTTCAATGAGTTTCAAATCCTCACAAACCGTCATATAATAACCGATTGTTTCCCCGATTTCCGAGACAGTTTCCGCCGAATATGCAAAACGTGATTTAGTTTTTTTCTTTGCTTTTTCAAGTTCATCTTCCGTTATTCTGTTGCTCAGAAGATTTTCGATTTCTTTTTTCACAAGTTCTATTGCAATATCACGTTTTTCTGGTTTGAAGTTTGCCTGAATAAAGAAGTTATTTCCGTCTTTAAACTGGTAATGTTCTGCATTTGCCATATTAAAAATCGGTTCTTTCTGCTTTTCTATCAGGTTCTGATACAGTCTTGAACTTGTGCTTTCGCCTAAGATAATACTTATAATATCAAGTTCTATATTTTCTTTGAGCTGATTGGCTTTCGGTCCCAAAAATCCTATCATAAGGTATGATGTATTTGATATCCCCTTATTTTCAACAACAATTGTATGATCGGCAGGCATGTCAATTTCGTTAACTCTTTTAGGTGTATTTTTTCTGCCTTTAAAGTCAAATTCTTTTTCGACTTTTTCTAATATTTTGTTTTTGTCAAAGTCTCCCACGACGATTGTTGTCATATTTTCTGGAGTATAGAAACTTTTGTAATAATTCATAATTTCATCGCGTGTAACCTGCGAAATAATTTCGGGTGTGCCTATTACATCTCTTTTGTACGGGTGTTTTTTATACATATTGAAGTTGCAGGCATTATAGACTTTTGTCCAGTTCTGATCCTTGCGCATTCTTATTTCTTCAATTACAACGTGGCGTTCTCGTTTGTCGGTAACTTTCGGATTGTTAAGGTCAAAGGGGGCTCCGATTTCTTCTTCCGGTAAGACAGGGTCAAGCATCATATCTGCATGAAGTTCTATTGCTAGGTTTAAATCGCAGCAGTCTTTCCCTTTTGGCAAAGTTACATAATAAAATGTGTAATCTTTCCATGTGGCTGCGTTTACAATTGCTCCTTTGGCTTCAAGAGTTCTGTCAAAATATCCGGCTTTATGTTTGTGGGTGCCTTTGAACATCAAATGTTCGAGAAAATGTGAAATACCGTTATTGTTGTCATCTTCATTTATTGAACCTGTTTTAACCCATGTACTTACGTTTGCAAGTTCTCCTTCTTTATGTGCAAGAACAATTTTATGCCCGTTTTCTCTTTCGTAAATCTCTACATCTTCTGTAAGATATGGATATTTGACAGTAGTTTTTCTCATGTTTTCTCCCTTATATAATTCTTTGTAATTATTATAACTCAAATAAAAATTTTTAATGTATAATACTTTTATGAATATTATCAATCGTTTAAAAGATAAAGTTGTTGTATCCTGTCAGGCAATGCCATCTGAACCATTGTATCTTGAAAAATGTATGGTTGCAATGATGAAATCCGTTGTAAAAGGCGGAGCAGGCGGTCTTAGAGTGGCAGGTGTGAGAGATGTTAAAAATGCAAAACATCTTTTTGACATTCCAATTATCGGAATTACGAAACCTGATATAATTCCTTCTAACTGGCAGGAAATTGTTTATATTACTCCGACTTTGAAAGACGTAATAAGTCTTGTGGAAGCAGGAGCGGATATTATTGCATTTGACGGAACAATGAGAGAAAGACCGAACGGTGAAAAGCTGGAAGATCTTATAAAATATGTAAGGATTAACAACAGAGTTTCAATGGCTGATATTTCAACGCTTGAAGAAGGTTTGAATGCTGAAAAACTAGGGGTAAATATCCTTTCTACAACGCTTTCAGGTTACACCCAGTTTTCACAAAATCGCGGAGCAGGTCCTGATTTTGAACTTTTAAAACAGCTTGTTGATAATGTCAATGTTCCGGTTGTTCTTGAAGGGCGCATCTGGGAGCCTGAGGAAGTTGATAAAGCATTTGAAATAGGTGCACACTGTGTTGTAATAGGATCGGCAATCACAAGACCGCAGTTGATTACCAAAAGGTTTGTACAGAGAGGGTAAATTTATGGCAAAACACGCGCTTGCAATAGATGTCGGCGGTACAAAAATTTATAATGCAATTGTTAACGAAAAAGGCGAAATTATCTCGGAAGTTGAAAAGCATTACACCCCGAAAACTTTTAATGAGATAAAAGCACTTTTTGAGGAGATTATCAGAAAATATGAACGTCAGGTTGATGTTATTGCATTTGCAACATGCGGCGCGGTTAATAATTCAAATGACGAAATTTTAGGCTCAACCGGAAATATTGCAAAAGAATATCCTTCAATGAATTTTAAAAACTTGAGTAAAAAACGTGTTTTTGTAGAAAATGATGCAAATGCCGCTGCATGGGCAGAGCATATTATAGGTTCTTCAAAAGGAATGCCTTATTCTGTTATGCTGACGCTCGGTACAGGTGTCGGCGGAGGAATCATTCTTGATAAGAAACTTTATAAAGGTAAAAACGGCGCGGCAGGCGAGATGCATTTTAAGATGCGTACTGATAAACACAGAAAATGCACCTGCGGAAGCTATGATTGTTTTGAAGCTTACGCGTCAGGTACAGGTTTAAAAAGGACTGCAGAAGAAATCTCCGGTGATTCTGAGATTACAACCTATGATGTCATAGAAAATAAAGACAGACCTTTGATGAAAAAAATTCTTGAAACATGGCAAAATGATATTTTGGAAGGAATAATAGGGTTAGCAAATATTTTCGATCCTGATTGTGTTGTTTTGTCAGGTTCTATGGCTGAATTTGTTGATATTGAGTATCTTGAAGCGCAGGCAAATAAAGAAATTGTTACAACACCTTTTAAGGTTGTAAAAGCATCTGCAGGCAATTATTCAGGCATGATAGGGGCTGCTCTTCTCGCTCTGGGGGTAAAAGAGAGTGGGTAAGTCGAAAAAGAGAATTATTAATAAAGGTAAAAATCAACCGTTTGTAAATCTTTCGCGGGAAGCAGCTATTAAGACTGTTGCGAAACATCTTAAAGCTGACTGTAAAGAAGCATATTCTCTCATAACTCTTTTTGGCCTTACAGCAGAAGAAATCCTTGAAGCCGGAGCGAGTTATGAAGATGTTAAAGGAATGGAAAACCTGCTTGGATGATTAAAACAATTTTATTCTGGCTTGAAAATTCGAGAATTTTTTCGCTGCCTATGACTGTACTGTCATGGCTTGTGGTTTTTGTTTATTCTTTGAAATCAGGCGGTGATATTTTAAACGGAGTTATTGCACTTATCGGAATTTCTTTTGCACATCTTGCAACAAATTTATTTGATGATTATGTTGATTATAAAAAACTTACTGAAAATTCTCAAAAATGCAAGTGTGTGTATATAAAGAAAGGCAAAGCTACCTTAAATGATGTTTTGAAAGTTGTTGTAATTTATTGTGTTATAGCCTGTATTGCAGGGCTTTTTCTTCTTTTAAGATTCGGTCTGACTGTTTTGTGGCTCGGGCTGCTTGGTGGGGTTATAACTTTAATTTATGCAAAACTGTCTCAAAGAGGTTTGAGCGAAATAGCTGTCGGGACAGCATTCGGGCCTTTGCTTTTTGAAGGTGTTTATTTTGTTATGACAGGATATTTTTCTTTAATTGTTTTTGTAATGTCACTTGCGGTTGTTATGTTTACTGTCGGACTTTTGTATGTTCACACACTGCTTGACTTTGAAGGCGATATGGTATCTCATAAAAAAACTCTTGTCTGCCGTATTGGCTGTAAAAGTAAGGCTTTAAAGGGCGTTTTTATAGTTTACGGACTCGGGTATTTATTTACGGGAATTCTTGCTTTTATGCTGAAAAATTATTTTATTTTGCTGACTTTTGCTCTTGTTCCGCTGGTTTTTGATATTTATAACTCGTTAAAAAGCTTTGTATGCGGAGATGAAACAAAAGAATTTTATTTCAGACTTTTAAAGGCAAGAAACTTAATGGTTTATTATTCTTTGTTAATTACATTATTTCTACTATTTTAATTTTATCTTAATTATGTTATTCTAAAGATATAAGAAGGGACATCAATGGATAGCACAAATCAGTCATTAAAACCGCTTACCACAAAACTAAATGAAGCCGGCAATCTTGAAATTGGCGGATGTGATCTTGTTACGCTTGCGGAAAAATACGGCACGCCTTTATATGTAATAGATGAATATACTTTAAGAACAGTTTGCTCCGATTACAAAAAAGCATTCAAAAAATATCCGAAAGTAAATATGATGTTTGCTTCAAAAGCTTTGTGCACAATGGCGACATCAAAGCTTCTTTATGATGAAGGTTTTGGGTTTGATGTTGTATCGGCAGGGGAAATTTATACTGTTTATAAAGCCGGTGTTGATATGACAAAAGTCCTGTTTAACGGTAATAACAAATCTTTTGATGAATTGTCTCTTGCATTGAAACTCGGTGTCGGCAGAATTTCTGTTGATAACTTTTTAGAACTTTCACTTTTAAATGAAATCGCAAAATCTTATAATAAAACAGCGGACATCCTTCTTAGAATTACCCCCGGAATAGAATGCCATACTCATGAATATATTCAGACCGGTCATCTGGATTCTAAATTCGGGTTTGATTTGACTCAGGTTGATGAAGCTGTTGAACTTATATTGAACGAGTATACAAATATTAACCTTCACGGACTTCATGCACACATAGGCTCGCAGATTTTTGAAACCTCTATCTATGGCGATGAAATTGAAATTCTTGTAAAAGAAATTGCAAGAATTGATGACAAATTCGGCCTAAAACTTGATGAAATTAATGCGGGAGGAGGTCTGGGAGTAAAATATACGGATAACGACTGTCCACCGTCTGTTTACACTATCGCGGATATAATTATAAACAGACTTAATGAATGCATTGAAAAGTACAGAATTGAGCCGCCGTCTTTATTTATTGAACCGGGAAGAAGCATTATTTCAACTGCCGGTGTAACTTTATATACTATAGGAAGTTCCAAGCAGGTGCCGAAAGGTAAAAAATATGTTGCAGTAGATGGCGGAATGGCTGACAATCCTAGACCTTCCATGTACGGTGCTGAATATTTTGCTCAAGTTGCGAATAAAGCATCAGCTGAACCTGTTGAAAATGTTACAATTGCCGGAAGATTCTGTGAGTCAGGCGATATTTTAATAAAAAATATAAAACTACCTGAGCTTGAAGAAGGCGATATACTCTGTGTTTACAATACAGGAGCTTACAATTATTCCATGGCTTCAAATTACAACAGAGTTCAAAAATCTGCCATGGTACTTGTAAATAATTCTCAATCTGATATGATAATAAAGAGAGAGACTCTGAATGATTTAATCCTGCATGATGAAATTCCGCAAAGGCTGCAAAAATGATAAATGATATTTTAGGATACTTTTTAAAATATGTAGGAACACTGGAATTGACTTTTAGCTGGTCGGATTTTATCCAGATTATTTTTCTTGCAGCTGTTCTGTTATTTATATACAGAAAATTTATTAAAAATACTTCTTCTGAAAAATTCGTAAAAGGCTTGTTAATTCTTATTTGTGTTTGGTTTTTTAGTGAATTTCTTTTAATAATTGATGTCAAAATTATCGGTATGTTTCTCAAGGCTATTGTTACTCTTGTATCATTAAGCCTTATTGTTATTTTTCAGCCTGAATTACGCAGATTTCTCGGGTTTTTAGGCCAGGTTGATTTTGTGAGCAGATTATTTAATTCAAATACTATAAAAGGTAATGTACAGAAAATAGATGTTGTTAAGGAATTGATTGAGAGTGTAAAATTTCTTTCAAAATCCCGTACAGGTGCACTAATTGTTTTTCAAAGTGATTTAAGAAATACATATTATGATGTAGGAACGAAATTGAATGCTGATCTTTCAACCGAATTAATTTTAACAATTTTTCATCCGAACACTCCGCTTCATGATGGTGCTGTTGTTATAAACGGTGATAAAATTATATCCGCCGGAGTTTTGCTGCCTCTGACAGAAGATCCGAAACTAAGCTGGAAATACGGTACACGTCATAGAGCCGCTATTGGCATGACAGAAACAAGCGATGCTGCATGTCTCGTTGTTTCTGAAGAAACCGGTGATGTGTCAGTTGCTATAGACGGTACTTTAAAAAGATATGAAGATCTGGTAACATTAAAATCTGATCTCGAAAATATATTAGGTTACAAAGAAAAAGATGATGAAAGTAAAAAGACTATTTTTAAGATAAATAATTTTATGACAATTAAAAAGACTGCTAAAGATGAGCAGCAGGGTAAGGTATAATATGGTTGAACAATTTTCTAGCAGACGTGAAGCAATTTTTAATTTTTTAAAAAAAATATTTTTTCTTACGCTAGGTCCTTTTATAGCAGCATTTGCTCTTGAGGTTTTTCTTGTACCCAATAACATTATTGATGGGGGAATAGTTGGTATATCAATAATTACAAGTTTTCTAACAAAAATAAATCTTGGTTTATTGATTTTTATTATAAATATTCCTTTTTTCTTTCTGGCCTTTAATAAAATAGGGAAAAAATTTGTCCTACAAACATTTTATGCAATCGGTATGTTGTCTCTTGCAATAAATTTGTTTTCTACTCACCATTTACCAACAACAAATGATCTGCTTCTTTCTACAGTATTTGGAGGAATTATACTTGGAACTGGCGTTGGACTGGTGCTTAAAAATGAAGGTTCGCTTGACGGAACTGAAATTATGTCGCTTGTTTTATCAAAAAAATTCGGTTTTTCTGTCGGCGAATGGATAATGCTGTTTAATATATTTATATATGGAGCAGCAGGATTGGTATTTGGCTGGAATCGTGCTATGTATGCTGTTTTGACGTATTTTATTGCATTCCGGGTAATAGATGTTGTGCTTGAGGGTTTGAATTCTGCAAAATCAATAAGAGTAATAAGTGACAAATCATATGAAATAGGTAAGGAACTTCTTGAAAAACTTGATATAGGCGTAACTTATCTAAAGGGTATAGGGGCATATTCAGGCGCAGATAAAACTTTGATTTATTGTGTTGTTTCACGATTGGAGCTTGCTAAAATGAAAGAAATTATAAAAAATATTGACCCGAATGCTTTTATATCAATAGTTGATGTCCATGAAGCTTATGGCGGCAGAACCAGAGGAAGTATTGATAAAATTTAAAAGTGTGGACAATTTGTAAAAAATATTGTATTATTATAACAGAGGATTAAAAAAATGGCGAAAAATATTGATACGGTACCAATAGAAGTTTGTATTTTAACAGCCGACCATGACATAAAAGGTATTGTGCATGTTTCTAAATATACAAATACTAACAGAGAACTTACAGACTTGCTGAATGACAGAGAAAGACGGTTTCTCGCCGTAACGAATGCCGAAATTTATCCGAGAAATTCTAACAAATCACCCAGAAAATATAATTTTCTAGAGATTCATATGGATTATGTTCTTATGGTTCATCCTGCATCTCAGGCTGTTTTTAGAGAATCAGGAAGAACACAGGAGGATATTTCAAGATTTAGAGATTTAAGGTTAAAATTAAATCAGACAAAACCGTTTTAGTAAAAAAATATAGCAAGGAGTAAAGTATGAAAAGATTTTTTATTTTCTCACAAAGTTGCGGGGGGGGGGCGTTTTAAGCCTCGTACAACGATTTTTAGCAGATTACATTTATTTTAATATCTGTTATAATAGTTATATATTATATCATAATCATTATAGAAATTATATTTTGAAGAAATATAAAAATGCATTTACACTTGCAGAGATCTTAATTACTCTTGGTATTATAGGCATTGTTGCAGCATTAACTATTCCGGCATTAATTGATAGCCATAACAAACAGGTTGTTGCAACTCGTTTGGAAAAATTCCATTCTATGATGAATCAAGCTATAACTATGGCAGAATTGGACTTTGGGCCACGTGATACCTGGTTTGTGGATAATATAGGATATAATTTACAAAAAGATTGGATAGAGAAGTATATAAAACCATATTTGAAAACTGTTGATTCTGGAAATTACAATGGATGTTATTATATGACATTTGCTGATGGAAGTTCTGTTGTATTAGCTAATTCAAATGGCCGTGACTGGTTTTTTTTCCCGGGTAATATAGAGAATTGTTGGGAAAGAGGGAGCAATCCTAATATAGTTACTCCTGTTGGAAAATGTGTTTTTCCGTTTTATTATAATCCGGTAAAAAGCAGTACTAGTAACGGATTTAATGAATGGAATTTTGAAACTTATGGAGGCGGTATAAATGGAACTATAAGTAATTTGAAAAATCATTCAATATTTGGTTGCAATAATAGGTCAAAGGCTTCAACTAGTAGTTGGCCTGCATACTGTACAAGACTGATTCAGGTGAATGGCTGGAAAATACCCGATGATTATCCTTTCAGAGTTAAGTATAGATAATTTTAAAGTTTAAGCAGGATTGTTAATTTTATTTTTTACCTGTTCAATTAGGTTTGATGAGTGTGACTTTTCACTCTCAAATGCCGTTTTATTGTCATTACTTTTTTCAGATGCTGTTTTGGATTTATCATAAGTATTTTTTGTGTCTTTGTGAATTGTTGAAGGCTTATCATTTCTGCACATCCAGGCTTTAGTTTTATCAGCCAGAGGTGTTGCTATAAACGGTACAATAATTCTTTTGGCTATTAAAGTAGCTGCCGCAAGTGATGTAAGGTAGCTGAAAGCATTTTTTAAACCTTTTTTATCAGCTTCTCTTGCTTTATGGAATTCTTTACCTGTCATTTCATTAAGCTTATCCAGCTTTTTGAGTTTTGCCTGCAGAGCTTTTTGTGCTGACCTTGTAAAGTTTTTGCCAAATAGTTTATTAAAAATTTTGTCCTGCACTTTTCTGTTAGAGATAGTAAAGAACATTAATAACTGCATTACAATCATCAATCCGCCGTTTGCAAGATCAAGAGCAGCAACGAATTTTCTTTTATCTTCTGGAATTTTGTCGTTATTTAAACTTTGTTTAACATATAAATAGCATCCCAGTCCGTCTTTTAATACAATTGATGTTACGCCTATTGCTGACATAAATTTTGCATCATTTATTTCGTAATTCGGGAATACTTTATTTTTCATCCATTTTGTGTCAGAAAGCCATTTAATTGTTTTTTGCGGCCATTGTTTTTTATAGCCGAGAATTCCGATTGCGGCAATACCGCCGGCTGTTATCGCTTTTTTTGCATAATCGGCTTTGGTATGACCTTTTGCTTTGCTATCATTGTTGTCTCCAAATGCAATTTGTTGATTAATGTTGTTTATATTATTTTTTAATGAATTAACCGCAGGAACTGTCATGATTTCACCCCGCTGTTCTGTGTTGCTTTATCAACAAGTTCTTTTGCTTCGTTATTATGTTTTTTACTTGAGAGTTTAGGGAAGACTGCATCCATAAATCTCGGATATATCCAGTTTAGCAGTGAGCAGCTTACAGGAAGTACCATAAGTGCAGCTGTGAGTGTCGCAATACGTTTTACCCCTTCAATGTGGCTTTTTGTAAGGGCTTTTAATTTTGATGCAACTTCTTCTGAGAAGATTTTATCAGAGAGTCTAAATTCTATGCCTGCTTTTCTTGGTTCTTTTGATTTTGCCAGAAACATATCTTCAATTTCACTGATTGTTTTGTTTTCAGCAATTGCGTTTTTTACGTTTTCAAGGAAGCTTAGTGCAACATTATGTTCTTCTTTCCTTATGCGCAGACTTTCTTGTACTGTCGCAAGGACATCTTCTCTTGTGGCAAAGTGTTCATATTTTTTGACATGTGAACGCATTTTCTTTATTTTTTCAAGCATTTCAGCTTTGCCTGCAAATGAACGATCTCTGGTTTCTGTCAGCATATCAAGGAGGTGCTGGTTTGCTTTTTGTGATTTGAGTTTTTTATATCTTGATTTGAATTTATTTTTTATTTCCGAAATATTTTCTGTGCTGCTTACATCTTGTTCCATTTCATCTAAAAGTCGAGCAGCTTCTGCATTATGAGTTCTGTAGAATTCGCTTCTTTTAAATCTTTTTTGCAGTTTTACATTATCACACCGGTTAAGTTCATCTTTTTCCTGTTTAATCATATCATCAACGGTTCTATTAAGAAGATCTTTAAATTTTTCTTTATCTATTTTTATAGGTTCTGGATTATCAGGTGTATTGTAGTAAACGGTATTCTCTTTTTTTAGATTATTTAAAAGATTTTTTGTCTGTTCTTTCTGATATTCAAGCACTTTGGCATCAATTTGTGCTTTATTCAAGTCCGGATTCAGTTGTTTTATAAGTTTCGCAATATATTTTTCGTCTTTAAATGGAGTTTTGTTGCAAGAAATTGGCAAAGCTCCATTATTTGCCATGTTATTTATCAAATTTACAACAGGAATTGTTATCAATCCCTGGGTTACTATAGCTAATCCTGCTGATAAAGGTTGACGCCATGCTGAGTATGTTCTTGTATCTTCATCTGTTTTTGAAATCGGATTATTTTTTATAAATATAGGTGCTAAAATTCCTGTTCCAAACGCATTGATACATATATCCTGAAATTCACCTATATTGTTTCTTAACTTGTTAATCCCCCTTAATACCGGTCTGTTTAGACGATTAATTTCATTTTCTATTACGACTTGCGGAATATTGCTTTTAAAACTGGTTTGATCAATATTATATTTGCTTTTTCCCGGTATTTTCGGGCTGCTCCCTGTTATATTAACATTTACCTTGTCTACATTCATTTTATCTACCTGTAACAATGAAACCTTCCATTTATATAGATGTTCAAACATAATAAAAATTGCTAATTTTTTGTTAATTATTAAGTTTTGTGAATTTTATTACGGTCCAATTTCCTTTCTGTTCAAACTTAACTATAGCAAGTGTTTTCATAGCTTCATAAAATGTTTTATTTTTAATATAAGAAAAAATCATGAATAATAAGGGTTCTTTATCATAAACAGTTGTGTTTTCTGTAATTTTTTTTAGATTTTCCGGATCATGGAAGGCTACACTGTTGAGTACAACCATAATCAAGCTTTGCCCCGGATTAAGATTATCAAAAATTTCTTTTTTAAGTA
Organism: Candidatus Gastranaerophilales bacterium; assembly: GCA_944326015.1. Lineage (GTDB taxonomy): Bacteria > Cyanobacteriota > Vampirovibrionia > Gastranaerophilales > Gastranaerophilaceae > Stercorousia. The sequence continues at coordinate 8,873 of CALVCJ010000020.1, read as the reverse complement.
TGTCTTCAAAATAAGTATTTCGATTGTCTGCAAACATAGCCCTGTATAATTTTTTCCCATTTTTGAATGCTTGTTCATAAGAACCGTTTTTGTTTAGATAATATGGGAAATTTCCTTTATGAATTTCAACTACTTTGTAATTTGAAAAATTAAAGTATTTTGTAAAACGTGCTGAAGGATAATATTCAAGTAAAATAATATCATCTTTTTTAGGCTCCATTCTTATTAATATGTCTGCCATGAGTTTATGCCCTTCGGCACGGCGCATTTTTGGCGCGGAATATGGATGAAAAATTATGTAGCCTGTTGAAATTAAAAAGTAAATTATTAAAATTCCATTTGTAATAATTTTACTATTCGTTGATGTAAGACCTGAGCATACCAGATAAATCAATACAGGATAAATTTCAATTGAATATTTGGTAATAAATATAAGCTTCCCGCATAAGGAAGCGACAATTAATACAAATATAAATCCTGCAGCAGAGCATAGAAGAAGTATATTAAATTTATTTTTAACTAAAGATTTTGCAATTAAACATGTGGCAATGATTGCCGGAGTTAGCATAAAAAACAGTATAAGTTTCGGTGCATAGAAAAAATTGTCGGGAGCATTAGTAAGATTTGTAAGTACGGGTGAGAAATAGTCAGTCATTAAAAACGCAATTTTGGATAATGAAAAGTGCCCCCACCATTGAGAAAATGATTGTGTGGTAAATATTCTTAAAACAATTGGTGATGCGGCTGCCCAGCATATAAAAATTGAACTCCACAATATTATTACCGCTTTTTTGAACTGTTTATATAAATTTATGCTAAGAAAAATGAGATTAAAGAAAACATATACAAAACCTATTGTATGTGTAAATATAATTAGTAAATTACAGATAATATATAAAATGAAATTTTTTTTACATGGATTTTTAATGCATCTGAATGTATACAAAAGACTCATAGCCGAAAAGAGGAACAATAGTGAATATAATCTTACTTCCTGCGAATAATATATAAGAAAAGAACTTATAACACAAAATCCTGCACAAAGTAAACCTGTTTTTTCATCTTTTTCCCGTCCAGTGAAATACATTGCAACAATTGAAATTGTGCCTGCAAATACCGATGTAAGCCTTAAAATAAGATCGCTTTGTCCAAAAATTGTCATGAAAAATTTTAAATATAAATAGTAAAGAGGCATGTGACATTGGGATTTTGCAGCATCAATAAAACCTTTGGAAAAAGGTGTTGACGCTATCATCCAGCTCACATATTCATCATTCCACAAACCATCGGGTTTATCAATAAATATTAGTCTTAAAACTAACCCGAGAACAGTTATTGCAGTTATCCAGATGAATTTTTTCACGATTGTCAAAATCCCTCTTTAATTATATAATGAAAAGAAAAATTTAAAAGAGGAAGTTTATGAAACTTGTAATACAAATTCCTTGTTACAATGAGGAAAAGGCACTGCCTGTTACTTTAAGTGCATTACCAGAAAAAATAGAAGGGATTGACGAAATTGAAGTATTGATAATTGATGACGGTTCAGTAGATAGAACTGTTGAAGTCGCACGTGATTTTGGAGTTAAACATATCATCAGCATGCCGCATAATTGTGGTCTTGCAAAGGCTTTTATTGCTGGTATTAATGAAGCTCTTGTTTGCGGGGCGGATATTATTGTTAATACAGATGCTGATAATCAGTATTGCGCTGATGATATCGAAAAACTTGTTCAACCTGTTTTGCATGGAGAGGCTGATATTGTAATTGGTTCAAGGCCAGTTTCAGAAATAAAGCATTTTTCTCCTCTGAAAAAGTTTTTACAAAAACTGGGTTCTTATGTTATGCGTCTTTTGAGTTCAACTGAGGTTGAAGATGCTCCGAGCGGTTTTAGGGCTTTTTCAAGAAATGCAGCAGTACGGCTTAATGTTTTTGATAATTATACGTATACTCTTGATACAATTATTCAGGCTAAAGCAAAGGGCTTGCAGCTTAAATGTGTACCGGTGAACGTTAATCCGGAATTACGCAAATCAAAACTTGTTAAAAATATTTTTGATTATGTAAGACGTTCGGTTTTTACTATGATAAGAATGTTTATAATTTACAGACCTTTCAGGTTCTTTTCAATTTTGTCAGGCATTGCCTTAGCAACAGGTATTTTAACAGGTATAAGATTTTTGTGGTTTTATGTCTCAGGCAGCGGCAGCGGCCACATTCAGTCTTTAATTTTGTCTGCAATATTAATAATATCCGGCGTCCAAATAGGGGTTATTGCTATTTTATCAGAGCTCCTATCTATTAACAGAAAGCTGTTGGAGGATATTCAATACCGTCTAAAACTCCGGGACTTGAAAAAATTTTAGGAAGTTATAATATATTAAATGATTAATTTGCAAATAGGAAATTTATTATATGTCAAAATATGAATATATTTCAAAAGTGAGAGATTTTCTGACATCTTCACAATCTTTGAAAGTATTATCGTTTATCGGATTTACAGTTTTAATGACTGCAGTAATTGCTTCACAAAACTTTTTTTTCCAGAACATAATTGAAAATGGGATAAGTAAACGTGATATTATTGCACAGAAAACTTTAACTGTTGAAGATGTAAAACGTACTGAACAACATAAAAAAGAAGTCGCTCAAAAAATCGAGCCTGTAATGGCTCCTGCAGAAGACGATTTTATAAAAACAAATCTTCAAACATTACAAAATTCAGTTATTCAAATAAGAAAAAAAGATGTTCCAGAAGAAGTTAAAAAAGAAGAAATCGGTATTCTGTTTGATCTTTCTGACAACAGTAAACGTGATTTTATCATAACTTTTCTTTTAAAAGCTGATGATAACAGTCTTCATGAAGTTTTTGATAAGGCTAATATTACGCTTTCAAATATTTTGCATGAAGGAATTACCGAAAAAGATTACGAAAAAGACAATATAGGGCAAATTATTTTAAATAATATGGTGTCAAATGTATCAAAACGCCAGATATCAGTTATCAGAGCTGTTTTGGAGCAGGTAATTGTGCCAAATCTTGTGGTTGATGAATTTGCAACTGAAATTGCAAAGAAAAATGCACAAAATTCTGTCAAGCCTTACGAAGTTGTTTTTCAGAAAGGTGATAAAATCTTATTTGAAGGTGAGCCTGTAACGCGTTTAAAAAGAGATGCGCTCCGTCAGGCAGGTTATAATGTCTATGAATTGAACTGGCAAGGACTTGCTGCTATATATATAATTGTATTTATAGGGACTTTGTTATTCCTTGCTTATATGAAATTTTTTGAAAAAGAATATCTTAAATCGAAGTACCTTTCAATTTCTGCATTTTTGGCAGTTTTTCTTGCTTTTATAGGGGTTGTAATCCCGACGGGTTTTTCACCTTACGTAATTCCGCTTCCGGCTTTTTTAGTACTAATGTCAATATTTACAAAACCGAGGATAGCATTTGCCTCATCAATTGTTTTGCTTTCAATTATGTCTGTCGGATATCAGTATGATATGCAATTTTTGGTCACTTTTATTCTTTTGAGCCTTTTGTCATCAATAGCTATGTCGCAGATAAAATATGCCGAACGTTTCGATGTAATAAGAACTGGTTTTTCAATAAGTATTGCTGGGGTTATTCTGGTTTTGAGTATTTATATTCTTGAAAAATGCCTTATAGATGTAAGTAATGTTTTGATTTTTAAAAATTGCCTTTTTATATTTTTGAATGGTGTGATAAGTGCTATTATTGCGTCAGGGTCACTGCCATTATTTGAAAGTGTATTTAAAATTATTACTCCTTACGGTCTAGCTGAGCTTGGCGATCATAATCAAAAATTGTTAAAACGTCTACAGATTGATGCTCCTGGGACTTATCATCACAGTCTTATGGTTTCTAACCTTTGTGAAGCAGCGGCAGAAGCCATTGGCGCGGATCCTATTCTTGCACGTGTTGGTGCTTTATATCATGATATAGGTAAATTAAAACGTCCGTTATTTTTTGTTGAGAATCAATCCTACTTTTTGATAGAAAATCCGCATAATAAATTTACTCCTAGGATCAGTAAAATGATTATAACGGCTCACCCGAAAGACGGAATTGAAATCGCAAGAGAATATAAACTTCCGCAGGTTATACAAAATTTCATTACGCAACATCATGGCGAAGGACTTGCAAGTTATTTTTATAATCAGGCAGTTAAAGAAGAGGGAGTTGAAAATGTTAAAGAAGAACAGTTTAGATATGCAGGTCCAAAACCGAATACAAAAGAAACTGCAATTCTGATGATTGCAGATGCAGTTGAATCTGCTGTAAGATCATTAAAAAATCCTACTCCCGAAGAAATTGAAGGCATGATAAATAAAATTATTGTGGAAAGATTAAATGACGGTCAACTTTCTGACAGTCCGCTGACTTTAAAAGATATTAAAACTATTGCATCTACCTTTTCTCGTATTTTGCGCGGAATGCAACACAATAGAATTAAATATCAGGAAAACCTCGCCGAAGAACTGCAAAAGCAAAAAATAAATTTGCCGGCTAAACTCCTTGATGAAGATTTGGAAAATAAAATTAAACAGTTGGAAGGCGAAAATAATCCTCAAAAAGAGAACAAAAATGACTAAAGTTAACATTTTTAGTGAAAATATTTATGAAAACTGGAAGATCGATGAGAAAGTTTTTGTAAATATTGCAAGAAAAATTTTAAAATTTTATCTTTCAATCCCGGAAGTGTATGAAAATTCTTGCCTTTGCGGACTCGATTATAAAACAATTTCTTTTGATATACTTTATTGTAGTAGTAATAAAACTCACGAGATAAATAAAGAATATAGGAATAAAGATTATCCTGCAGATATAGTTACTTTTGCAATATTTGCTGACTCTGAAGAAAAGTTTATTTTTGACAGGGAAATTAATCTCGGTGAAATTATTATTGCTCTGGATAAAGTAATTGAAGAAGCTGAAAAAAAAAGAGTAACAAAAGAATTTGAACTATCTTTTTTGATAAGTCATGGTGTTTTACATCTTCTTGGATTTGACCACCAGACAGAGGAAGATTATAATTTTGTTATAGATATACAAAACAAAGCATTGGAAAGTATAGAGATATGACAAAATTTAAACAGCAAGGATTTTCAAATACCTTTAAGAATGCTCGAAAGGGCATGAGACTTGTTTTAAAGTCCGAAATAAATATCAGAGTTCATTGTTGTATAGCTATGATTGTTTTGGCGCTTGCATTTGTACTTGATTTTAGTGTGGATAGAATGTGTATACTCCTTTTAACAATAGGTTTTGTCATAGTGACTGAAATGATGAATTCTGCTGTAGAATTTTCACTTGATGCGGTTTTCCATAACAGATATTCAAAGCTTGTAGGGATGGCAAAGGATATTTCTGCAGGAGCAGTTATGTTTGCTTCTGTTCTTGCTATTATTATTGGTATTATGTTGTTCGGTTCTGCAATATTAAAAATAATATCTCAGTAAAAACAGCAAAGCCCTGAATATTCAGGGCTTTTTTATTTTATGGTTTTTATTGGCTTGAGTATTAATTGTTGCTTAAAACTAATCTTAAAGTGGCAAGATTTTTGATAGAAAGCATTGCATGTTTATTGTGCTGGTTTTGGGAAATGTTAAAAATTCTTATTATGCGTTGAATTTCTTCCAAATCTTTTCTTGATTCAATCTTATAAACATTTTTAATGGGGTCTGAAACTACAGACATCAATGTATTTAATTCCTGTTCTTTCATAAAACCTGATCCTCTTTCCTGTATATTTATATAAAGGATTTTTTTTCTTAGGAATTGCCTTTTTAGGGTAACGATACTTAATATTTGTTTACAATTGATTTTAATCTAGGTCTAATACTTCTCCCTTAGCCCGCTTCCATAATATATCATATTCCCTAAAATTGTAATTTTCTAACGGTTTTTCCGCCAATTCTTCCATTTTTCTGAAGCGATACATGAACTTTTTATTTGCCTTTAAAAGAGCCTGTTCCGAATCAATTTTATTCCAACGTGCAAGGTTTACAATGGCAAAGAGAATATCCCCCATTTCTTCTTCCATATGTTCTGTATTTCTTTCTTTTACGGCATCTTTAAATTCTTCAAATTCTGAGAAAATACATTCATATAGCGTTTTTTCATCCGGCCATTCAAATCCCTGCTTTACCGCACATTTACTTATTTTTTGCGCGCTCATCAATGCAGACTGGGATTTGGAAATTCCATCCATTGCAGATTTTCTGTGCGGTTTTTCTTCTTTTTTTAACTTATCCCAGTTATCGATTATATCCTGTGTAGAATTGACTTTAACGTCACCAAATACATGCGGATGTCTGTGGATAAGTTTTTCATTTAAGTCTTTTGCAACGTCATCAAGGTTAAATTCACCTTCATCATCGGCAATTTGTGAATGTAAAAGTACCTGAAGTAATACATCGCCAAGCTCTTCTTTTAAATGTTTCAGATCCCCTGAATTCATGGCGTCAACGGCTTCATATGCTTCTTCAAGCATGTTCGGGCGTAAAGATTTGTGTGTCTGTACTCTATCCCACTCACATCCTTGAGGCGAGCGCAAAGTTTTTACTGTTTCTATTAGTTTGATTAAATTTTCATATCCCATACAATTAACCTCTTTGATAATTTTACAACTAAAGTATAAGAAATTCAAGAAAGAATACTCCAAAAGGTTGACCCATAATGCGAATTCTGATGATATCCTTATAAAGTCGATAAAAAGTATACGAAAGGATATTAACAATGGCAAATTTATCAATTCCATCTATTCGTGAAAGGCTTTTTAATACAAGCAAACACGAGAAAACAACTCAGAGAAACTCTAATAACACAAATCCTTTTGCAGCTTCTTCATTTAAAGGAAATGTTCTAACTGCAGATGTGTTTGAGTCTTCCAACAAAAACAACAATCAAATTAACTTTACAGGAAAATTAAAAGCAAGTGCGCTTGTAGGGTCTATTTCCGGAATTGGAGAAAGATTTAGAAACATGATTGAATCAGCAAAAGCTTTCGGAAATAGGATTAAAGACAATGTTGTAAACGGTTGGAATAAATTGAACAACATTGAAATTTCATTTGCTCCGGCAAAAGAGAAAGCAGTTTCAATGTTTAACACCGTAAAAGAAACACTTGGAACTTCTGTTACAGATTTAATTTCATCGGGTATTTCCGTGAAATCGGTTGCTAAAATGGATGATATGACAGCGGCAAGACAGCTTGCAACAGATAAAATTGCTCTTTGGGAAGCATCTGTTTAATAGAGAGGGGAATTAAAATGGCAGATAAAAAGATTATAAAGGATGTTACAAATGTTATTGAAGGTCTGGGATTAAATCCTAACCCGGAAACAATATCTATTCTGGAAGATGTCGGTACTAATTCAAAAGTGGATGCAATTAGAGAAATGACGGCACGTGCTCTTGTCAAGAAAAATATACCTGATTCGTTGAAAGTGGTTATAGACAATAAAGGCAAGGGAATTAATGATATGTCAACTGTTGTTGCAATGAGTACTATAAATGAATTGTTGTCTCTGCAGGATAAGTCAGAAGCTATGAAAATATTGGAAAATACTGTTGAAAATAATTCTGATGAAGAAGTGAGAGATAATGCGCGTTCTGTGAAAGCTTTAATGGCACTTTCATAGTATTTGCGGCAAAAGAATATATTAAATTTGCCAGATTTTATATATATAAAAACGCCTTTATATAAAAGGCGTTTTTTAGTGTGATATCTTTTCTTGCTTGTACGTAATGTAATACTAAATTTATAAAATTAGTTATCCAGAATTGTTTTTGTTTTTTGGGGGGGGGGTGACTTGAGATGCATTTTCTTTTGGTGCAAGTCTGTCACTACGTGACGGAATTGTGTATTTCAAATGTTATTGGATTGTGATCTTTCCTTGTGTAAAATAATGTTTCAATTTTCTAAAGGACACAGGCTAAAATCATCAGTAAGATTGTACCAATCTGCATTGCGGTTGCCATGTTCTGGGAAAACTTGTTTGAGTCGTATCTGCTTGCTGTTTTTTGAGCCTTGTAAGCGCTGGAAATACGTCTCAAACGATCCTCCTGTGTGTCTGAATCAAATGTTGTTCCAAACATTGTTGATTCAAGACGTGAAAGTCTATTGTTTATATCGTCATTGTTAAAAGATTGTTGTAATATTGATTTTTCGACTGATGCAAGATTTACTTTAACAGGCTTTCTGTTTCTTGCATTATATGCATCATAATCAAATTCAGGAGGCTCATATCCGCTTAAATTGTAATCTTTTTCAAGCGATATTGTACCTTCATCCTGTGCAATTTTGTTTTCCATAAGTGATTCAGGTTTGATTTTTGCCTGTAATCTTTCTACACGTGATGAAAAAGCATCTGTTTCAAATGTCTGACCCAGTGCCTCTTTTTCAAGTTTTGCAAGTCTGCTGTTCAAATCCTGATTTTTGAATTCCTGTTTAAATATTTGTTTTTCAAGCTCGTTTATTGAAGGATAATCAACATTGGCTCCGGCAGGCGGCATTTTTTGCTCTGCTAATTTATCGTTATATTTGTATTCGTCTTCTGCAAAAGTGTCTTCTTTGGGCGTGATTTCCTGTCCTATTAAATCGGCTGCCATGTCTTTTTTTAAGGAAGCTATACGTTCATTAACAGATTTGTTCGGTTTGCTTTGACCGTAAACACTTTCTTCAATCCTTGAAAGTCTTGAAGCGTCATCGGATGTTGTATATGTAAAACCGTATAAAGAATTTTCCAGATTATCAAGTATTGCTCCGTACTGGCTTGCAATACAAGGGTTAGAGATAATCAAAAAACTAAATATTAATATAAATTTTTTCATAGCCTTAAACTC
>CALVCJ010000019.1 GCA_944326015.1 Candidatus Gastranaerophilales bacterium | reverse complement strand
AATCCATTGTTCATAGTTACCCTTTAACCGAACTTCATTCATACGGTCATAATATTCAATTCTATTTTTCTTCAAAAAGTAAGAAATATACAATGCCGGAGTGCTTAAAATTTTCTTTTCCATTAAAAATAATGTTATTAAAAGGCGTCCTATTCTACCATTACCATCCAAGAATGGGTGGATAGTTTCAAATTGATAATGAATTAAACCTGCTCTAATTAAAACGTCAAGTTCATCATCACCATTAATATATTTTTCTAAATCAGACATTGCTTGAATCATATCTTCAACAGACGGCGGAATATAACGGGCATTTTGTAAATTGCAACCTGCGGCACCAATCCAATTTTGGGAATGCCTAAATTCCCCAAGACTTTTATTTTGTCCTCTAACACCTTGCAATAAAACCTTCTGGGCTTCTTTTATTAAGCGATTACACAATGGCAATTCTTTCAACCTATTGATTGCAAAATCGGTTGCTTTAATATAATTTACAACATCACCGACTGGACGATTTGTGTTTTCTTCCAAGCACGGGTCTAGTACATCTTCTAAAGTAGCTTGAGTTCCTTCAATTTGAGAAGACATGAGAGCTTCTTTTCTTACATACATAGAAATAAACAAATGAATATTAGGAATTCTGCTTGAAATCCCTTCTAATAATGCAAGCTGCTTATTGGCTTTTACTAATAAATCTACAATATCCCTATCAAGTTCTATTGACGGATTAGGTGGCAATACAGCTGGCATAAATGATTTGTATGCCATTTCTCCTGATAAATTATTTTTGTATGTTCCTGCTCTATTATTCATGGCAACTCCGAAATTGAAATGACAAACTTATTATATCACGCTTATTGCAATTTAACAATCTAAATTGAAATAAGGTTAAACAATTTGTTACAGTATTTCAATCTCATATCCAGTTCAACTGAATTTTCTCAAAAAGCAGAATATTTCTTTTGCTTGTACTTACAATCAATTTACGCAACATTTTTCAGTAGCCAGGTTCTGAACTCGTAAACTCTATGGTAAATTTTTTTAAAATCGCTCGTTCCGCTATGTAGCAGAAGGGCTTTTTATATGTCCAGCTTATGTTTTCGCCATTTAGTGTGCAGTTCGAAAGTAGTGATTGTAACAAAATTACTTTATCTTCATTCGATATCTGTAAATGTTTGAAAATTCTGTTTCTGCTTGTTTAATTCAATAATTGCATTGTATATACTTTGTTTTAAATCATCATTTATTTCAACAGCCTTTACCGCATCACCGAGCTTGTCAAAGAGTTCTTGTTCGTTATAATACTTCCGGTTAGAACACTTATCTTTGCCATAAGCCCAAGTACAGTGATAATAAATATATTTTTGCTTTTTAATCTCACCTACCACCGAACAACCGTAATCACCGCAGGTGAAAAAGTTGCCTAATAAAAACTTATGCTTTGTATAGAGCGGTTTACCGTCTTTTTTGAAAGCTCTTTGAACTTTTTGAAACAAAGCATTGGATATTAACGGCTCATGTACACCCTGCATAATCTCTCCATTGTATTTGAATACACCAGTATAAAATGGATTTTTAAGCATATCTTCCAGTGCTCCGGGAGTAATGCGCGGAGAATAAGGACGGTATGAATACCCCTCATCAAGCAGTTGTTGTGCAGTATTTTTGATTGAAATATTACCGCTTGAATAAATTTCAAAAGCTCTGATAATAAACGGAGCGGTTTTGTCATTGACCTCAATAACACTTTTACCGCGCTCATTTCTGACATTTTTGTAACCATACGGCGCACGATTTGGAAATAGTCCCTCTGCGGCACGTTCTCTTAATCCTTTTTTCGTTTCCTCACGTAAGTTATCTATGAAATTTTTGGCCATTAAAACTTTTAAGCCATGTACAAACTTCTGATGAGAGCTTACGTTATCATCTAAAATTTCATGTTCTTTTACAAAATGAATTTCAAATTTGCTTTTATCAATAAGCCCATAGTCCATAGGGTTACGATATAGCCTATCTGTTTTTTCAACAAGAATAACATTAACATCTTTTGAATTTTTTAGGAATTTAATCATTGCATTAAATTTCTTACGACCGGATTTTTTAGCAGTTTCAGATTCCGTAAATTCTTTTACTATTTGAATATTATTTTTAACGGCGTATTCTTTCAAAAATTTAACCTGTGCGAGGATAGAAAATCCCTGCGTCTCCTGTTCATCGGATGATACTCTTGCATATAAAACAGCTTTTTTCAAAATGTACATACTCCTTTTAATCTATTCTACATGAAAACAGGCTTGGAAATAAAGGTTTTATTTCAATATATTCATGAAGTTAAGTAAAGGATTTTTCAGATGCCCGCAGCCGCTATTAATGATAATACTTTCTTTATTCTGTATTCACTAACTAAAAAACAGAGTATAGAAATTACAAAAATAGCCTCTTTTTATAATGACTTTTCTTACGAAAATCTTGTTAAAAACTTTGATATTTTTAAAGCAGCGACCGCTTGCAAATTTCGGAATAATAACCGGTGAAGGACTTGTTGTAATAGATGTTGACGCACGACATGGCGGTCTTGAAAGTCTGCAAGAAATAAAAGATTTAGTCGACCCAACCATGACCGTTAAAACCGGAGGCGGCGGTTATCACTTCTATTATTCTGTAGACGAGGCAGTAAAAAATCGTACAAATCTCCTTAAAGGCATTGATGTAAGGGGAGACGGCGGATATGTTGTTGCTCCGGTAAGTAAACATAAAAGTGGTAATTTTTATACCATAGAAAATGAGGAAAATAATGAAAAAAATACAAAAAATTAATCCTAAATTATTAGAATTAATAGTAACGCCTGAATATAAAAGTGTTGAGGGAGAAAAAGAGAATAATGCAGATCTGTTTGATACAATCTGCGAGGGTGAAAGACACGATAAACTTGTAAAGTTTGCAGGTGTTTTATCCCGTCAGGGATTAAGTGAAAGTGCGCTTATAGACGCATTACTTAATCTTAACGATACATTATGTGAGAACCCGCTGCCGGAAAAAGAAGTTATACAAATTGCACGCAGCATTTTTGGGTATAAAAATTACAAAAATAATCCGGATTTAAATAACAAAGGTGTAAACGATAAAATCTCTAAATTACTCTATAAAACTAAAGGTAACGCAGACGAACGATATCAAATAATATCAAATCTCATAATAAAAGATTTAGAGACAAATGGAAAATAACAAAATATAAAATTAATCCTAAATTAAGAATTTATACATTTTTACATCAAGCAATCCTTATACACTGTTACAATAAAGAGGAACAAACAAATGTATATAAATATGTACGATATTGCCGCAAACAAGCTCTATGTGAAATGCGGGACATCAAAGATGTACCTTGTTGACACAAAAAATATATGCCTTTGTGATAAATCTTATGTTATTAGTCATGTCTGTAAAAATGATGAACAAGCCGGAAAATTTTATATATTTATATAAATAATATTGTTCAATATATAAAAAGTAATAAACCAAATATAATTTTTATAGCCCAAGCTAAAGATAAAAATTTATGGTTACAATTTGAAGATAAAAGTATTTTGCTAAACAAATTTTTAACTCGATTGGAAGTATATGCTGAATGTTTTAAAAGAATTCCTCCGACTATTCAAACTCTTGAAGGAAAAGTTTTATATGTTGATTTTTTAGGAGATTTACTATCAAAGTTTTCAAATTACCTTTTTGAAGATTTTGATAATAATAATGATACGCAATTATTTAATACAATTATTTTAAATGGAAAACAAAAAGCAATGTCAGTAATTGAAACTGTATTAGTATTAGCTGTAAAAACGGTTGAAAAATTATGCTTGTATTAATTATTTTTTTACTAATTATAGCTGCATTATTTTCGTTACCGTACGGGTATTATATTTTGCTAAAATTTTTAGTCTGTTTTACAGCAATCCGGCAACTTTACATAACACAACATAATTCAATTGATACTAATTTAATTCTTGTAACTATTGCATTACTATACAATCCTATAATTAAAATTCCGTTAGGACGTACTATTTGGATTATTGTAAATATTTTGACCGCTATATATTTTGTATATTACTTAAAAAATCAAAGGAGGATTTAATGGAAACTGTTTTTATTTTAGCATTTGGAATATTTATATTGATTGCCGCTTTAATCGCGGCTGCTTGTAATAGTTCAGAACCGAAAGGTATAGAGAATATCACTTACGAAAAACAAGAAGAGTTAAAGAAAATATTTGCAGATTGCATTAACAACGTAAAAAATCATCTGCCGTATAATATAAAATCAGGAACACCGCAAGAGCAAATATTTTTAAGTGAAGTCATTTTTTGTATTACCTGTTTGGGATTAATGTACCCGGTAATGACCAAACAAATTCGGTATTCCGATGAAAGAAATATGTCTGTAGGGTACTTTGCAATTCAGATAGTCCAAAGTTATTTGAATAATAATATAATTTCCCGAGAAACTTTTAGAAAATATTATGCAACCCGTATTTTAATATATTCTGGACAAATAACACGTTTTTTGCGACAGGTTGAATTGTTCGGAATTCAAGATATAGAACGTCATATTGACAACGCATTTTTAGCAACAATTGAATGGGTATTGTATCGTCTGTATTATGATGATACAACAAATTACAATTCATACAATCCATTGAAAGCAAGCTTAAATGATATGGTTTATACACACAGTATAAACACACAAGTCAAGGAATTTGTATATGACATTAATCGTGCGATGTTAGATTTTTCAGATGTAATAAAAGATTTGTAATTTAGTGTGTTATCCGACCGGCATGAATTGGAAATTGTATTTTAAATTGTTATCTCTTCCCTGAGCTTGCATGCCTTTTAACCTGTGCATATTTACATCTTACATAGGAATTTTTAATCAGGACTTTTAAATGAATAAAAGATTTAGAAAATATTATGAAAAACAGCTTCTTAAAGAAGAGAAAATTACTGTTACAGAAAGTCAAAAGAAGCTAATAAAAGCCCTTGCAGAAGGCTTTACTCTCGCAGATACAGCAAAATCTCTCAATATCTCCTACAACACGCTGCAAAAACGAATACAAAAACTATACAGACAGTTTAATACCCACAGCAGAAAAGAACTTATTTTAAAATGTCTTGAAAATAACATTATCCGTTTTTCTGATATTACCCCGCATTTCCGTAAAAGATTTTTCAGCAAACCTGTTGATTACCCGATATGTGTCCCGAACAATTCAACAGAACCTTTAAGTGAGCAGGAACGTAAATGTTTAAAGCTTATAGCACTAGGCAAGATAAGAAAAGAAATTGTTCAAGAGCTGAAATTACTTAATATAAATTCTTACAACTACTTGCAAGCCGTAATATGCCGTAAACTTAATGCTAAAAATATAACTAATTCTATGACAATCGCATATGAACTTGGTTATCTAAAATAATTACTAAGTTTATTAATTTCTTAAATCGCCAGATAGCATATTCTATGGGGAGTTAAAGCTTTCCGTATTAAAATCATATTACCCGAAAATAAGACCTAAAAAACAGATTTATACAAGTTAAATTTGTATAAAAATATACCAACTTATTTTATAGAAAGCCATACAAAAATAATATATTTTGTTAATATGGATGAATTTTTACAGAAGTTTGGTAAAAGTGTAAAAAAGTATCGCGAAATGTACGGTTTAAGTCAAGAAAAGTTTGCCGAGCTTGTTGATGTTTCGACAAACACGATTAACTCTATTGAGAACGGAAAATCATTTTTGACTTATCAGACATTGAAAAATTTATGTGCGGCACTCAACATAACCCCGCCGATGTTATTTAATTTTGAAGTAAACAAAGAACAACCGGATAAACAATTAAATTTGCTAATCTCATATTACAAAAAACTAACACCTGCACAACAAAAACAGGTAATCGAGATTTTAAAAACTTTTAAATAGAGTTTACCCCTTTTACCCGCACTAGCTTGTATGGAATTTTATTATTCAATAAAAACTCAGCCCAATCAATTTGCTTTGTACGCATAGTTTCTTTATCACGCTTAACCTCAATAAATACAAGCTCTTTGTCGTTCCAGACGATATAATCAGGGATACCCGCACGATTTTGATTTGGATTTTGCGCAATACGATACACGATTTTTGCAAAAATTTTATTATCTATTCTTTTTAAAAATTTTTGAACAGTATCTGAATAAAAATAAGCTGTACAATCGCTATATCCTTCAATTTCATTATCATGTAAAAAACGTACAGGCAAATATCCGTATTTGTTAAGCTGTGAGTTAATAAAATCATATATATCTGACTGCTTTAAATATTCGTACTTTTTGTCAAACATTTTTTTCCGGCTTAGATATAAATATTCATCTTCAAAAAAATGCTCCGGTAAATCACTGCTATATAAAAAATTATGTTTATAGAAAATTTCATCAAAAAATGCCAGTGCGTAAAGTCCCTGCCAGACGGAAACCTCACCTCGCATAACATTATATCCCTTATTTTTAAAATACTCTTTTACTACATCTTCCGTTGGACACTTATGATTTTCAGCACAATAAAAATAATTTTTCCCCTTGTCTCCTGATTTAGCAGCGTCTATTGTAAGCGTTGAATTGATGACTATATCAGGCAAAACTTGTTTGCATTCCACGACATTTACAAAACAGAAAATTATAAAAATCAAACAAACTAACTTATGCATAAAACTATTATAATCTAATAATATAATGCGTAAACCTCACATCTGTAATCTATTTTGTATTGCTATTATTTATGATTTATGGAAAGTTCACAAGTCAGTATTTCTGTATGCATAAAATTGTTAATCCATTTATGCTATAATTTCCCTATGATTATATGATTCAAGTGCAAGGAAACGGAAAAGATTTGGAACGAGGAGTTTTCTAAAAAAATGCCACATGATATTCAAAAACGGGCACTTACAAAGCTTCGTATACTGAATGCTGCAATAGCACTTGATGATTTAAAAATACCGCCTAGCAATCGTCTTGAAAATCTTGTCGGCGACCGTCAGGAGCAATATTCAATAAGGATTAATGACCAGTTTAGAATTTGTTTTCGTTGGCTTGATAACCATTCTTTTGATGTCGAGATTGTAGATTATCATTAAGTTTTGAAAAAATTCCCTGTCAGCAGGGTTGATTTTACGTAGTACGTACCGTATAATATATTCAGAAGTACAAAAAGCCGGAGATTATAATATGCCTGAATATATAGAACTTGCAACAGTCGGTCAAATGTTAAAAGAGGAATTTATCGAGCCTTTTAATATTACTCAAAACTCACTTGCAAAGGCTATTTTTGTGCCGCCGAACAGAATACATCAAATAGTAAACGGACAAAGAAGAATTACTGCTGATACCGATTTACGATTGACTAAATACTTCGGTATGTCGCAGGGTTTTTTCTTGCGCTTCCAGGAGGATTACGAGCTGCGTATGGCAAAACGTAAAATTGCTGATGAGATTGAAAAAATTCAACCGATACAGGCTATGTAAACTTATTCAAGCGGCATTTTTAAATAGTGCCCCCCCCCCCAGGTTTTAATCTTACGTGCCAGAAGGAAAATGAGTCATGATAGGTTTTATTCATATCCTGTCTTATTTGTTATGGATAGTGATGAGAATGCCAACTTGCGTTCAAGTGGATTTGCAGATGAACGACACGAGCGCAGGCGAGTTAGTCCGGATAGCGAGAATATTGAGCTTGCTAAGCGGTCAGGCTTAAAGGCGAAACTATTGGAGCAAGGATACAATATTTGACAGCGGCGTGCTGAGTGCCGAGGAGCTTTTTGGGGAAAAGTATAGCTTCTGAAAAGAAAGTCCGTAGACCTGTTAGTACAAGCGGCCAGGACAATCGCATTCCGTGTATGCCTTTTCATAAGACATAGGGTTAATATAGTTCAAACCTCCTATATTATTACTTTTTGCTAATTTTATTAAACTAATTTAGCAAAATATTCTAAAATTATGCTATATTGTTACATTTATTTATAAACTTGTCTTAATATTAAAGATTTTCGCTTAGATGTCGATAAATTATTGATGTTAAATAAGTTGGAGGTTAAAATGGATAATATTAATATTTCAAATATTTCTTTATCAAAACTTAAAAGAGAGGATATAAAAAAACAATTTGCAAATGACAGCAGACTTGATAAGATTTTGTTTATATTTGATAAAATAAACAGTTTAGATGGTGAAATTGGGAATGAATTAAGTGTCATGGATTTAGCGGAAATGAAAAGAGTTAAATCTGGTAAAAGGTCTGATGGTTCTTATAAAATGGCTTTTCTTGAAGGTAAATGGGATGGTATTGTTAATGATTTTGAGTTAAACGAGTATATTAAAGAAGCAAAGGGCTTTTACGGTGATGATATTGAAGTTGAAGATTTTCGTAAATTTTTAGGTTTTGCCGCAAGCAAAGGTCATACTTCTTACCAGAAGCATCTTGAGGAGGTTTCTCAAAAAACAGGAATGTCACAAGAATTAATAGAAAAGCTTGGCGGCGCATTTGTTGCTGAAAGTTACAAAGTTGTTGAAGAAAATGGAAAGAAGTTTTATAGAAGGGAACTTGAAGGATTCTATGAAATTTATGACGAAACAGGCAATTTGTTGGAGCAATCATTTTCCGGATATTTAGCAGAAGATGAGAATACTCAAGAGATAAAAAAGTTTGATAACAGTGGTAAAGTTACATCCGAGTCATATATTAACAAACAAACAGGGGAACAGACAAGGTATATTTATAATAAGGATAACAGCGGCAAAGATTTTAAACTTAATATAAAAAATGGTGTTGCAATTAGGCAATCGTATTCACAATTAAATGATCTGAATGAGCGTAATATGAAGCTTGAAGATATTGTGTTTGGCGCAGGAACTACTAAATTCTACAAAAGTTTCATTCAAATACGATGAAAATAACCATTTAACGGGAATTGACATAAAAGATTCTGCTCTTGAAGAAGACAAACCACATGGTTTTATAACTGACGGAGAAGTTTTTTTGACTTATATCCCGAAACGAACAACAATTGATGATGCAACTGTTGCTTCTATTCAACAAATGGTTGACGGTGGGGCAAGATACGGAGAAGATTATGAGCTGAAAATTGTTGACGGTAAATTACAGATTGTTCCGAAAATTGTAAATGAGTCTGACACGGAAATTCCGCCGCTTATAGGAGAAGCTTTTAATAAATACAAAGAGCTTACAGGATCCGGAATCCATGCAGGTGAGGATTTTGATGTTATATATGAGGAAAACGGTAATTTCAGATACAATTTGAATAATAACCAGGCAAAAGGATATGATGCTAATTACAGAAGTGAAATTTACGATAAAGACGGGAATTTTGTTTCTTCAATCACTGTAAAAGATAAAGAAGTTATATATGAAACAATGGTCAATGGAAATAAACAAACTGTAAAAACACCATTTGACAAAGCATTTTTGCAATTGATAACTGAGAAAAACTTTAGTATAGCAGGTGAAATTCTCGGCAGAGATGATGTTATTAGCGGAGGTTACAATATTTATCCTTCAGCTGAGAAATATAAAGAACTGACAGGGCGTGAACTTATAGCAGATGTATATGATGCTATTCAAATTGAAAAAGATGACAAGAAATTAGCTGGTATGCAAAATCTTATGTCTAAGCTACAGCCGCATGGAGCGCCTTTGGATTTTACGAGAGATGGGATTATAAATAATTATTACAAAGGTTATAATCTGTTTAAAGAAATATTGAATTTTAATCCACAAAATTCAAAAATTGCAGATATGCTTCCTAAAATTAACAGAGTTCAAAAGGGTAAAAATGCTTATATTGAGCAAATAAACAATAATTCTTTTGATGTAAGTTTTTCAAACGGTATAATAACTGTAAGTAAAAATGGAGCTACTCCTAAAACTATTGATGTGTCAGCATTACCTGAAGATTATGTCAAACAGGTTTTTATGGATGTGAATTCCCAGGTATTATATGATATAGCATCGTATGATGTCCGGATAAAACTGGATGATCATATGAATGACGAATCAATTGGCGGTTCAACAAATGGTTACTATCGTCCTTCGGATAATAGTATTACACTTGATCCAAATGCTTTAATCGGCAGACGTGCTCTTTTGACAATTGCTCATGAAGCCGGTCACATGTGCGATTATATAGATGATAAGGATAATGCGATAAAAGTAATAAAAGAAAAGATTAAAGATCCTATGTTTATGCTTGGCAGAGATAAACCTCTTACAGTTCAGGAACTTTTGGATAATTTGGGCACGTTTCAGCCGGTATCTGTTGCTGACGATAAATTGAATGAATTATTTGACAAGGAAATGCAAAATTTCAGGCAAAACTGTCCTGAGATAATTTCAAATGCAGCTTATGCTTTAACAAACCTGCAGGAGTTTTTTGCAGAATCATATGCTTTGCTGAATACAGGCAATTGTAAATCAGAATATGTAATTGCGACTTATTTCCCTGAATCTTTTTCGCGTATAAAAGAACTTATTGATATAAATCGGACGAAAAAGGAGCAGTCACATTAATAGTAGTTTTAAATGGTTTATATCGCAATTTACACTAGATATCCTGAAAAAACATGCATAATGTCATTGCGAACTTGTTTCGGAATCTTATCATTACAAGATGCTGAAACAAGTTAAGCATGACAGTTTTACCCGTAATTAGTGTAAACCTCGATATAAGTCCCTGCAAACATGTATATAATTTTTTAATATTTTATGTTATAATAATTATGGTTGACAACCGGTTTTATAAAAATCGAAATAGGTATGCGGCTTCGTAGCTCAGCAGGATAGAGCAGCGGTTTCCTAAACCGAAGATCGCGCGTTCAAATCGCGCCGGGGCCACCATACTTTTTTAAATATAATTTGTAACAAAAATTTTCGGTAGTGATGAGACGTTTTATACGGCTTGAACTATATTTTGTAATAAAAGGCAGCTGTTATGTAGTGATAACAACTGTCTTTATTTTTTATTTCATCAAGAAGCTAATATTATATCGTAAGCTGTATCAGCATTAATTACCCCTTTTTCGCCTAATACAGTATTTCTTTCCCTGAATCTGTCTCTGATTTTAGACGCAGCTTCGGATGCATCTATATCATAATCTGAAAGTCTTGTCTTCATTCCGATAGAATTAAAGAATGCTTCTATTTTGTCAATAGCTATATCAGCTGCTTTTAAATCAACTGGCTCATTTATACAAAATACTTCTCTTGCAAGTTTTGCCAGTTTTTTTGACTTGGCAACTTTTTGATTTCTCAAAAGCCTTGGTTCTACAATAGCTAAGCTTTGACCGTGATCTATTCCGTAAAAAGCGGTCAATTCATGTCCTATCATATGTGTAGCCCAGTCTTGCGGTACGCCGAGTGATATCCAGTAGTTTAAACCGCAGGTCGCACACCAGAATATATTTGCTCTTGCTTCGTAATCATCCGGTTTTGCAAGGACTTTAGGAGCTTCTTTAATAAGTGTTCTTAATATAGCTAAAGCCCAATCATCCTGAAGCGGTGAATTCACGTCATATGTACAAAATTGTTCCATAACATGAACAAATGTATCTACTATACCGTTAATTGTTTGTTTTTCGGGTAAACTATAAGTAACTTCAGGGTCAATTATTGAGAAGCTTGGATACAGGGCTTCCCATTGAAAAGCAAGCTTTTCATTTGTAGAAATTCTTGAAATAACTGCTCCATTATTCATTTCAGATCCGGTTGCCGGCAGTGTGATGACATCAGCCAACGGTAATGCTTCTGTTACAGGATTTTGATCTTTCATAAAATAGTCATAAGCATCTTTTTGCCCTTCATATTTTGAGGCTGCCGCAATGAATTTTGTTCCATCAAGAGTTGAACCGCCTCCAACAGATAAGAGAAAGTCGATTCCTTCGCGTTTAACTATATCAACGGCTTGCATTAATGTTTCATATTTAGGGTTCGGTTCGATACCGCCAAATTCAAGATAATTGTACCCTTCAAGTGCTTTTTTTACCTGATCGTATACTCCGTTTTTTTTAATTGATCCGCCACCGTAGGTTACTAAAATTTTTTTTGACTTATCAATAAATTCCGGCAGTTTTGATATGGAACCCTTGCCGAAGACTATACGTGTAGGACAGTAAAATTCAAAATTATTCATAATAAAACTCCTTTCAGTAAAGTTATGTTAGTATAAATTTTCTATATTGTCAAAGAAAGAATTTTTTTGGTAAAATAATTTAGAGATGGAGGTATTATGGAATTTGTAAATTCAATTCTAGCATATCTGATAAATTTTATAGAGAATATAGTTACTCTGATGGGGCCCTGGGGTATAAGTTTGCTTATGGCAATTGAATCTTGTAATATTCCTTTGCCGAGTGAAGCTATTTTGCCTTTTGCCGGATATATTGTAAGTAAAGGTGAGATGAATTTTCATGTAGCAGCATTTGCCGGAGCTTTCGGCTGTGTATTAGGCTCAATTCCTTCATACTATCTTGGATACTTTGGCGGGAGAAAATTCGTTGAAAAATACGGTAAATATTTTCTGATTTCGCGCAAGGATCTAGAAGATGCGGATAAATGGGTTGAAAAATACGGCGATTGGGCATTTTTTCTCTGCAGGATGCTGCCTGTAGTAAGAACTTTTATATCCCTTCCTGCAGGCATTTTAAAAGCGAAAAAAAGAATATTTTTTACATTGACCTTCTTAGGATCGCTTGTATGGAGTTATCTATTGGTTTATGTCGGAGTTAAGATGGGACAAAATATGGAGGCTTTCAAACATATCTGGCATAAATTTGATATTGCAATTGTTTTAATTTTTGTTGTGCTAGGTGCTTTATACATTTATAAGCATGTCAAACATTTAAAGGAGTCATAAATTTATCTGGAGAGTTTCGATGGCACCCCCATTATTATCTTTTTGTATTCCAACTTTCAACAAAGCATGCTGT
This sequence comes from Candidatus Gastranaerophilales bacterium, assembly GCA_944326015.1. GTDB lineage: Bacteria > Cyanobacteriota > Vampirovibrionia > Gastranaerophilales > Gastranaerophilaceae > Stercorousia. Next base: position 19,575 of record CALVCJ010000019.1, on the reverse strand, counting down.
CTATGGCGCGTATTAAACAGTATTACGACGCAAAAGGCATTTCTGTTTACTGATTTGATAGAAATTGTAATTTCTGATAACTGTTCAACCGATCCAACCAGAGAGGTTTGTATAGAATTTGTAAACAGATACCCTGATAAAATCAGATATATAAGACAAGATACAAAAATTGATTCTGGTAACAATATTATTTTTCTTCTCAATCAAGCTAGCGGTCAATTTGTGAAACTTCATAGTGACACTTGTTATATAAAAGAGAACATGCTTGATAAAATACTTGAGGATGTTCGTTTCGCTGATGTTTCAGGATGTGACGGCATAATATTCGGTAATTCATGCATGCGAAATGAATGTATTATAGATAACTTTAATGTATTCATTAAAAATGTTTCATATTATATTACGAGTATTGACGTTCATTGTTACAGGAAAGATGTTTTGCAAAATCTTATTGATTTAAAATTTTTAAACTTAAAGCTTGTTCAGGTTGGTGTTGCCGGAAGATTATTTGAATTTGGTGGTAAAATTTATGTTTCAAATAAGGCTTGTTTTCAAACTATTTTCGTATATAATAAAACCGATTATAATGTTGCTGAGGTTTTTGGGTATAATTACTTTTACATACTTGATTTTTTCAGAGAAAAAGGTATTCTTTCAAGAAAAGTCTTTAGAAATGAGAAAATTAAGTCTTTATATAATTATATAATACCTTATTATTTTTATTTTAAAAAAGAAGAAAATTTTAATAAAGGCGCTTATTTCAGGCATATGAAATATTTTTGGTTTGAGCCGTTTTTCTATTTATCTTATATTATGATCTTTGGTAAATATTTACTTTCTTTGAAACCACGTTATAAGATTAAAAGAAAGAGGAAGCATGAGATTCAAGATGTTTGGAGGAAAGTTAATTTTGACAATGATACCGAGTTATATAGTGAAAAGTTAGTTAAGTATAACATTGCCGTCGGTAAATGTTCTTACGGTATGATAAATGCATTATTTTCTTCAGATTTGCCTGTTATGTTAATTATAGGGAATTATGTATCTATAGCCAGTGGTGCTTTATTTATCCCTGCATCCGAGCACAATTACAAATTGTTATCTACATACCCTTATAAAGTAAAAATATGTTCAGAACAGTATGAAGCTTTATCAAAGGGTTCAATTATTGTTGAAGACGATGTTTGGATAGGTGCACGTGCAACAATTTTATCCGGTGTTCGCATATGTCAGGGTGCAGTAATTGCTGCAGGCAGTGTTGTAACAAAGAATGTTGAACCTTATTCAATAGTTGCTGGAAACCCTGCAAGACATATTAAATATCGTTTTGAAACAGATGTCATAAATAAGCTGAAACAGGTGAATATAGGTATTTTGAGTAGTGATTTTATAAAACGGAATACAGACTCCTTATATAGCAACATTACAAGAGAAAATATTGATGATATAATTAATTTGATAAATGATTATTAAATAGTTTTAGCATGTGATTTATAAAATACTTTTTGAATAGCCGGATATAAGCAACAATGTAGCTAATTATGTTTTAGATGATATTTGAAAATTCATACCCAAAAGGGTTATTTGTTTCACTTTAATTCCGTCTTTTGTCTTGTTTCTTAAACAAAATATCTTCTGTATAAAATATTTAAAGTTATTTTTGAGTGTATATTTTTTATTTCTAATCCCGACAATTTTATAATTTTGTGCTTCAATCATTCTTGAGAACATTCTTTCTAGAGTATGTGCAGTAGTGCCCATACCGCAAGTTTGTTGTTGATTGATAAAATCAGCTTCTGTTAGTTGCATATGTTTGATTTGTTCAAAACATTTTGCGCGTGCTACAAACATTGTACCGGCAACAAATATTCCTTTTTCTACTGAGATATTGTATTTTTTGCACATTTGCAGGAACAATTCATTGTCTTCAGGATATTCATTGCCCATTTTCGCTAAAATCTCATGTGCTCCTATCATGCCTATATCTGAATTCTCATTTAAAAGATAAATATTGTTATTAAAAATTTTCGGATTTCCAAGTAATGCATCTATTAATAAATTCCTCCAGGTAAATCCTCTTCCGTATTTACATTCTTTTTGCTTTCTTTGGTTTTTTGTATGAATTTTCAGGATATAGTCATAATCTTTGAGATCAACAAGATTTAAAACTTGTAAAAATGGCCAGATATCATAACCTGCATTCTTTATTTTAATTATTTTTGCATCCGGTTTAAATGATATAATTTTATCTGTTAAAGCCTTATTTTCATCGCATATGGTGACATACAAATCCCAGCGGCAGTTATTTATACTGGCAAGCTTTTGCAGCATGTATTCTAACTGGCTATGATAGTATAAATGCAAATGCACTAGTAGTTTAGGCTGCGGATTGAATTTTATAATTCTTTTTGTATTAATATGTATTCCGAGAATGTTTAAACTCTTAAAGTTCTTATTGTTTTTTATAGAAAATATTTTTTGGAGTAATGTTCTTTTATCAGTTGCTTTATTTGTGTGCCCTGACAGTATTGCTTTAATTCTTTCATTTTTTATTTTGAGGTTTGTACTTTTAATTATATTTTTAGATAATTCAAAAATTGATTTTATATCATTTGTGCCTGAAAAATGGTATACAAAATCAAAACAGTAAAGGAAAATATTTTCAACAGCTGGTAATGCTTTTTCAAAGACCTGATTATTTGTAGAATAGAAAGCGTAAATGTCATTAAATATAAGAAGATGGTCAATTATCTTGTCTGATTTATTTTGAAATGTATGTCCCATAATAGAATTTTCTCTTCTGTAATAATTATATAATTTATCCTTGAGAAAATACACATTTGAACAGCACATATAATATTTACAATAGAAGTCAAAATCTTCATAATGCATGTTTTCCACAAAATTTATATTAAACTTTTTTATTATTTTATTTCTAAAAATTTTGTTCCAGACTGCAGCATTTGTTTTAAGCATTAATTCCGGTTTTGCTTTATGCAAACCTTTATATTTTATTTTATAATAATTGTTATCTCCTCTTCTTTTATTAGAAAAGGCGTTTCCGAAAACATTTGTTCCGAAACAGATTAAGTCAGCATTTTTATCTGCCAGATTAATAATTCTTTCATACATATCCTGTTGTATAAAATCGTCACTATCTATAAAGGAAATATACTCACCGCTTGCATTCTTCATACCGATATTTCGAGTTGCAGACAGTCCGCGATTTGGCTGGTTTATAACTTTTATTCTCTTGTCTTTTGCAGCATATTTTTTAAGAATTTCTGCGGAATTATCTGTAGAGCCGTCATTTATACAAATGATCTCTATATTTTTGAATGTCTGTGTAATAACGCTTTCAAGGCATTTTTCAAGATAATTTTCAACATTGTAAACTGGAATAATGACTGAAATTTTAGGCACTTTAAATTACCTCTTTACCTAATAATGTCATGTTTAATTTGCCGTTTCTGAAATGTACTGAGACAAAATTTTTTCTTAGTCTGTTAAATTTCCTTTTTAATTCAATTATTTTAAGTGTTTCAATATATTTTTCGGGTTTGTTAATCAAGGTCATAAAATCTTTTTTGCTTATTTTGCTAAAAAATTCATTTCCCAGTAATCCTGCATCATATTCAGCTTTAAAATGTTCAGAGAAGATTTTTATAAATTCAGGTTTTACATTGTCGTCTATTCTTAAAACAGAACTTAAATAACCTGTGTAGCGGTTTATTTCTTCCTGAACTTTGAATTCTGATTTTAAGTCGGGATATTTATCCAAAAATTTATCTATTTCACTGTATTCATCACAAACACAATATACTTTGTTTTTGCTTTTTACAGATGAATTTATGTTATCCTGTCTGTAATAAAGATATGCTTTATCAGTTAGGATTACACGTTCGGCGAGCGTAAATACCTTAAAAGAAAAAGCGATATCCTGATAACTTGCCCCAGGAGTTTCCAAAAATCTTATGTTGTATTTATTCAAGAATTCTCTTTTGTAAATTGCACTCCAAACTGAAGGATTTATTCTAAGCAGGCCTTTATCCTCTTTTGAATTTGTAACTTTTAATGCTTTTGCTGCTGATATTCTGTTACTTTTCGCTGCAAATTTTTTGTCTGACCAGTAATTATACCAGTCACCCTTTGCAACATCTGCATCATGTTCTTGTGCAAGTTTATATAGATCTTCAAACATATTTTTTGCTGCAAAATCATCAGATTCAATTATTCCTATGTATTTCCCGCTTGCAGTATTCAAACCGGTGTTCATTGTATGCCCGTAGCCAGAATTTTGTTTATTGATAACAATAATACGTTTGTCCTTTAATGCATAGTCGTTCAATATGTTAAGTGACGAGTCTGTTGAACCATCATTTACACATATAATTTCAAGTTCTTCCAGTGTTTGATTTAAAACACTTTCGAGACATTCTTTTAAATATTTTTCGACATTATAAACGGGTATAATAACACTGATTTTTGCGTTCATTGTTTTTTTATCTCCTCGTCAAAAAGATTAATAGCTCTTTCTATTGCTTTGTCCATATCATAATATTTGTAATCACCTAACCTGCCTAAGAAATAGATATTTTCCGGAATTTCTGATTTATATTTTGAGTAAATAGCCATAGTGTTATCATTAACTATTGGATAATATCTTTCGTTTTTACTGTTTACAAATGGCTCAGAATATTCTTTAGCAATAACTGTTTTCTTTGATTTATCGTTAAGGTAGTATTTATATTCATGAATTCTCGTAAAATCGTAATTACAGGGATAATTTACGACTGCATTAGACTGATAAAATTCTCTTTCATGTGTTTCAAATTTAAAATGGACGCTTCTGTAAGGTAATTCACCGTATTTGTAGTCAAAGAATTCATCTATTGAACATGTGCAAAATATTCGTTTATAGCCCCTAAATGTTTTATTGTAAGGTGTGTTCAGCTGAACATGGATATTGGGATGATTTAATATATTTTCTACCATTTTAGTGTAGCCGTTCAGTGGAATTCCCTGATATTTGTCCTGAAAATACCTGTTATCTTTACTTAGATAAACCGGAACTCTTGCAGTAACAGAGCTGTCGATTTCTTGTGGATTTTTGCCCCATTGTTTTGTTGTGTAGTGAAGAAAAACTTTTTCATAAACATAGTTTGCAAGAAATTTTAAGTCTTCATCATCCTGTTTCTGAAATTCGAGTATTGGAACTTTAGTATTATATTGAAAATTTTTTAGCAGTTTCACTTCAAGTCTTTGTGCCAAACTTTCCGGGAATACGTCATAAATAGTGTTTATATTAAAAGGAATTGTTGTTTCAATGCCATCGATCACTGCAATAACCTTATGCATATATGTATTCAATGAGGTAAAATTTTTGACAAAATTCCATACTTTTTCATTATTTGTATGAAAAATATGCGACCCATACTTGTGGATGTAAATGCCATTTTCATCCTTATAGTCGTAAATATTTCCGGCAATATGATCTTTTTTGTCAATAATAAGGACATTTTCGCCGGCGTCAGCAAGCAAGCGTGCAATTACTGATCCGGAAATGCCGCATCCTATTATCAAATTATTATTAATCATCATATACTCTCTTTGTTAATAATATTACAAACAAAGTTTCAGGTATATAATTAATAAAGAATTATTAAGTTTAATAAGTCATATCCCAGTTAGATTCCAACAACAGACCGTAACATTGTGAGCCTATGTTACTTCCGGTACAAGTCGCAAGTGCATTTGTACATTCACCAGATGTGCAAGGATAAATTTGCCCGTCAGGTCGTAAATATGCAACAAACATATCTCTACCGCCAACATTAGGACCTTCTGTGCCGTTGGTATCAACTTGAATTGTAATATATGATTTATCTTCTGCCAGTGTCATGCACACTGCTGCCGAACTCCCGAGTACGAATGAATCACCGCTGCAGCTGTAAGTTGCTGAACCACCATCAATTTTGTTGTAATTGGCAGCAAAACATATACCTGTTTCTGTGCTGCTGCAGGTATTAATAATTTTAAAATGCTCTTTTATAAATGTATTTAGATCTGCTTGCTTCTTAAATGCCCCAGTAGCACTTAATTTTGCTTTACCTTCTTCTGTAAGATACATGTCAAAAGCATTGGTAATATCCAGAACTGTTTTTCTCAACTGTACAGAATAAGCCTTTTTCTGATATCCATTTACCAGAGTAGGAACGGTCAATGCTGAAATGACCCCGATAATCGCCAGTGTAACGAGGACTTCAGACAATGTAAATGCAAACTTTTTATTCATTAAAATCCCTTTCTGTTTAGTAATTCATTTCCCAATTATCATTAAGAATTTTCCCGAAACATCCTTCGCCTACTGTAGAAGAAAGACAAGAAGAACTGAAAAGAGTATTTCTTGCATCTTCAGCTGTTCCGTCTTTTACTTTATCCGGGGTAATGTAGTCACCATCAGAGCCATCGTCTATTGTATAGTCATTGAAAATGTAGAATTTAAACATATCTCTACCGCCTATATTAGGACCTTCAGCTCCATTCACATCAGTATACACAGTTGCTGGCTTGTTATTGTCAGCAGGAATAATACAAAGTGCTGTGCCATTCTGAACTGTAACGTTATAGCCATCTGAGCATGTAAAATTTTCGTTTTTATCTCCATTAATATTTTTGTATGATGCAGCAAAGCAGGGTTGTGCTGTTTTCTCGCAATCTTTTGAAACATTATAAAATGGTTTAGATTCTTTATGCGTAAGTATATCTTCACATCCACCAAGGAAAAAACATCCAGCAGTTTCTTCCACTGATTTACCGCGCAATGCCAAAATAGATTTGTAAAATCCGTTATTGTAGTAATCTTGTGCTTGAATCATTTTTAAATTCTGGTCTAATTCACGGTATGTTTTTTCTAGTAATGAAAGATATGATTTTTTCTGATAATTAGAATAAACATTCGGTATAGTAAGTGCTGCTACTATACCAACAATAGCAAGTGCTATCAGCAATTCTGCAAGTGAAAATCCTGAAAATTTTTTACTCATGACTACGCTTTCTCTGCCTTTGTTATTATTATAACGTGTTTTGCGTAGAATGTCAATTGTAGTACATTGAGACTTATTCTATACTTCAATAAAAAGCCGCTGACCGACAATATTTTGTTTTCCGTTGTAATAGCCTGCAAAATAACCGCCTCTAACGGGAGCATTTTTTGCGTAACCATTTAAACTGTTTCCGTTGTAATTTACAAACGGATTGTTACTGTATGGGTTTATATTATTCCTCATCTGAGGAGCAACCTGAGTTGTCTGTGGAATAAATATTTGTGATAATAAATTTGCAATACCTGCCATAATTACAATAACCTCACTTATAATAAGAATTAATTATAATTTTATTTTTGTCACAATTATAACATAATTTTTTCCCTAATCTTAAAATTTCTTAATAAAATCATTTATTCAGATTAGATTTTTTATTATATAATACCGGTATGGAGAAGAATAAAAAAGTTTTAATTGTAGGTGCCTCTGCAAGAGACTATTCTCTGGCAAAAAAGTTTAAGAGTTACGGCTGTGAAGTTGTTGTTGCTCCTGGTAATACAGCAATTTCAGAAATCGTTGAGTGCCTTGATATTAGAGAAGATAATGTGAAAGAGCTTTTGGAGTTTGCACTTGAGAATGCTGTTGATCTTACAGTGGTATCTTCTGAAATTGCATTAAAGAATGATATATCAAGATTATTTCAGGCAAATTCCCAGCTAATATTTGCGCCATCAGCACAGAGTGCTGAGTTTACGTTAAGTAGATCTATATGTAGAAAATTTTTGTATAAATTAAAATTTCCCTCTCCGCGATTTGCCATTTTTGATAAACCGCAGTTTGCAGTCGATTATTTAAAAAATGCTTCCATGCCCCAGGTAATACGAGCGGATGAATATTTTGAGCACGGCGATAGGCTTGTATGTACTTCCTTTTCTACTGCAAAAACTTTTGTTGAAGATTTATTTTGTAAAGATGTGAAAAAAGTTGTTCTTGAGGATTTCGTATACGGTCATGAATGCACAGTTTATGTTGTAACTGACGGATATAGTGCTCTTCATCTTGCAACTGTTGCAAATTATAAGTTTCTGGAGGAAGGCGATGGTGGAATTTTAACCTCCGGAATAGGTGCGTTTACACCAGATTATAAAATATCTTCTCAAATTCAAGATTATTTTATGACTGATATTATTAACAATATTTTATTAGCTCTTCAGAAAAAAGGGACTCCTTATCTTGGAATTTTAGGCGCAGATTGCGTCTTGCAGGATGATGGCAATTTTGTTGTATTAGATTTCAAACCTTTTCTGGCAGATCATGATTCTGAAGCTATTTTGAATCTTGTGGATGAAAATCTTTACGATTTGTTTGAAGCATGTGCAATAGGTGCATTTGCAGATGATTATACGTGTTTAAATGTTTCCGATAATGCGTCTGTTTCTTGCGTTATGTCTTCCCGCAGCGAGGGAAAAGTTATTAAAGGACTTGAACTTGTGGATTCTGATATTACATATTTTGCCCTTAAAAAAAATAAATATCTGGAATATGAGACTATTCTGGGTAGAAATCTTGTTTTGACAAGAACCGCAAAAACGCTTTCAAGAGCACGAAAATTTTTGTATGAAGATGCAGAGTTGATTGATTTTGAGGGTAAGAAGTACCGGAGTGATATTTGTCGGCAGGTTGAAAATTTCTAAAAGTTTCTTATATTAAAAAGTATGATGACAAAGAATTATTATTCAGTTCTTGGAGTTTGCCCTAGCGCTTCAGATGTGGAAATAAAAGCTGCTTACAGGAAGCTTGCCAGAAAATATCACCCTGATGTTAACCCTTCAGGTGCACAGACTTTTAAAGATATATCAGAGGCTTACGAGATACTGTCTGACAGAGCTAAAAGATTGAAATATGATACTATTAACGGTTTTTTTAAATCTTCATATTCCGAAAAAAATTGTAAAACTTCTTCTAATAAAGCTCAATATGAATATAAAAAGCAGTCTGCGCATTCTGAATATACAAATAAGTCTGCTTTTAAGGCTAAAAAAAATGCTGCTGATGATATTTCAAAGCGTATAAATAATTTTTTTGAGGATTTTACAAAATCTAAAAAGGAAAAAATTATTCCTAAACACGGGTGCAATATTTATCAAGATATATCAATAACTATAAAGGAAGCAGTAAACGGTACAAGGCGAATTGTTAATGTTATGAATTCATCAGAATGTCCGCACTGCAAGGGTAGGAAATTTATAAATGGTGCGCTCTGCAAGACCTGTAATGGTACTGGAGAAAAAAGTGAGCTGAAAAAAATTAATGTTAAAATTCCGCCAAATATTAAAAATGGTACAAAGTTAAGAATTCCAAATGAAGGCAAACCAGGTGAAAATGGTGGTAAAAACGGTGATTTATTTTTAATTATTAAAATTGCTCCAAATTCTCGTGTTTCTTTTGAAGAAAATAATATTATTTATAATGTTCCAATTACGCCGTTTGAGGCTGTGCTCGGAGCAAATATTTCTATACCGGGATTTGACGGAAATTTAAATTTGAAAATTCCTCCGCAGACTCATTGCGGACAAAAATTTAGGATTGCAGGTAAAGGTTTAACAAAAAATGAAAAAATCGGTGACATGATTATCGTTGTGCATATTGAAATTCCGTGTTCTTTGTCAGATGATGAAGTCAGGCTTTATGAAAAGCTCAAAAAAATATCATCAGTGAATATTAGAGAGAATTTGTCAAATGAGTAAAGTTAAGATAAAGGAAATTTTTACCTCAATTCAAGGGGAAGGGCCGTATGCAGGTTACAAACAATTATTTATAAGGTTTTGCAATTGTAATTTAAAATGTAATTACTGTGATACAGAATTTTCTTCTGAAAGCTATTATCAGGAATTTTCACCATGTGAACTTGCTGAATATGTAAATAATAATTATCAAAAATTTCATTCAGTTTCACTTACAGGAGGAGAACCTTTGCTTGAAGCTGAATTTTTGGCAGATTGTCTTGCACGTATAAATAAAAAAATTTATCTAGAGACAAATGCAACACTTTCTGAAAAATTACTTATTGTAAAACCCTTCATAGATATTGTTTCTGCTGATATAAAGCTTGAAAGTGCTTCAGGTATTAAAAACTCATACAAATTCCATGACAGATTTTTTGAAAGCTGCAAAGGAGTTGAGACATTTGCAAAAATAGTTTTTAATGGCAGGATTACGGAAAATGAAATATTTGAGTGCTGTAAGCTCGGAAATAAATTCGGAATAGAACTTATCCTTCAACCTGTTATGAATGGAAATCAGATGACTGTTACTTCTGAATTTTCAGCACATATTCTTGATAAATTCCTTGAAAATTATGAAAATGTGAGACTTATCCCTCAGGTTCATAAATTTTTAGGTGTAGACTAAACCTTGTCATTTGTCAGTTTTTGTTCTACACTATAATAACAGAGGTATTTATGACAATAAAAAAAGTTTTGCAGTATGGTGAAAAGAGTTTAAGAGAACCTTCAAAGGAAGTGCATAAGGTATCAAAAAAAATTCAAGAACTTGTGCAGGATTTGCTTGATACAATGTATGCAAAAAATGGAGTAGGAATGGCTGCTCCGCAAATAGGTGTCCAGTACAGGGTTTTCGTGGTTGATGTTTCAAAAAATGATGAACCGCTTAATCCTATGGTATTTATTAATCCCAAAATTATAAAAAAATCAGGTGCAATAGTTGCTCAGGAAGGTTGTATTAGCTTCCCTGAGGCATATACTGATGTAAAGAGGTACAAGGATATTATGGTCAAGGCTATTGACAGGCATGGAAGATCTTTTGTTCTTGAGGCAAAAGATGGCTGTCTTTTATCAAGAGCAATTCAGCATGAATATGATCATTTAGACGGGATTCTGTTTATCGATCACTGTGTTAATCGATTTGAAACTGATGAAATACTTGCTAAACATAATCTTCCGCCAGTTGAACCTGATATGCTAATTGATGATCCAAAGCAGGATGAGGAATTGAATAAGTGATAAATATTGTCTTTTGGGGAACACCTGCAATTGCTTTGAGATCTTTGAAGTATCTTTATTATTCAGATAAAATTAACGTGCTTGCTGTTGTTACGCAGCCTGATAGACCAAGTGGACGCGGGCATAAAATTAATATGTCTCCAATTAAACAATTTGCGATTGAAAGGAATTTGCCTGTATTTCAGCCGCTGTCAATACGAAAGGAACCTGATATTCAATTTAAGCTGGCTGAGCTAAAGCCGGATTTTTTTGTTACCTTTGCCTTTGGTCAGATTTTGTCACAAGAGATTCTTGATATTCCTAAATATGAAACAATAAATCTCCATGCATCACTTTTGCCAAGATATCGTGGTGCAAATCCTATACAGCGGGCTATTATAAATGGTGATAAAGAAACGGGTATTTGCACTATGATTACTGAACTCGGTCTTGATTGCGGTGATATTTGTTTGAAAGAGGTTATTCCGATTACTAATGATATGAATTGTGTTGATTTGTTCGAAATTATAAGTGCAAAATCGCCCAAACTTATAGAGGATACTTTGACAGGACTTGTTTCAAAGACTATAATTCCGCAAAAGCAATCAGAAGATGGTGTGTGTATTGCAAATAAGTTGAAAAAGGAAGAAACACTAATTGATTGGAAAAAATCAGCTCAGGATATTCATAATCTGGTTCGCGGAATTTATAAGTTTCCTGGGGCATATTTTATGCATAATGGTAAGATTATAAAAGTTCTTGAGACGCGTGTTGTTGAAGATTCCATACCAAGCGGTGAATTTGCAGGAGTTACAAAGGACGGTGTAAAAGTTGGCTGTGGTAAAGACTGTATTCTTCTTGTAAAAGTGAAGCCTGAAGGTAAAGGCGAAATGAGCGCAAGAGATTGGGCGAACGGATTGCACGAAACTTTTTAAAATTTGAGGATAAACAATGATTACAAAAGGTATTAGAGGTGCTATTACTGTTGATGACAACTCTGAAAATGCAATAAAATCAGCAACTTTGCAATTATTAAATGCTTTAATTGAAAAAAATAAAATTAATGCTGATGATATTTCGCATGTTGTTTTTACAGTTACAGAAGATTTAAATGCTGTTTTCCCTGCAAAATTTGCACGATTAGAGTTAGGGTGGGAAAATACAGCAATGATGTGTTTTCATGAATTAGAGGTTCCAGGAGCTCTTGAGAAGTGTCTGCGAATTTTAATAGTACTAAACTGTGAAGAATCATTTGTTCCGCAGTTTGTTTATTTAAAAGGAGCTGCCAATTTGCGCAAATAATTTTAATTACGCTCCGAGTTTTGTAATTTCAGTCATAGAAGGATCAAGTAATCTGCGTCCTATATTAGGAAATTCAATTGAACAAAGCATTTTATTGCCATATTTTATCATTTTTTCGACTATACCTTCACCGTATTTAGGGGTTGAAACCCTGTCACCAGGCTCAAAATTTTGGTTTTCTTTATCCTCAATATCATCTGCTTCATATATTGGTACAACCGGTACAGAATTAACATTTTCAGAGTCATCAAATTCAAAATTTCCATTTTGAGATGTTAGTGTAAGGTCGTCAATAAGGTTTAAATCGTCTTCTGTGAGTTCATCAGATTCCATATTAGCCGTAAATTCTTCCAAGGTAATTTCGTCGTCTGATGGTAATTTTTCGTATAATGCTTTGTCAACATCTTTGGCAACCTGTTCAACAAGTTCGTCGTTATTTTCTACTATTTGAGGTTCCTGAAAGTCATTTTGGATATCGATATCATCAACCGAATAATCTATTGAGGGTTCTTCCAGTGTTATTTGTGGCCCCTCAGCTAACTTATTATTTAGTATTTCATCCTCATCATCATTTTCTTCATCATCAATATTTTCAAGTATATTTGGAATGACATCCTCTTGATTTTCTATAATTTCAATATTGTTGTCAACCTGTATGATTTCTCTCTCATCAACTTTCTGTTCAACTACAGGTGTTTCTTCAATTGTGACATCAGGATATTCAACCTTTGGCATTTCCTTAGGTTGTGCGCGTTCCTCAACTATTATTTCTTCATTAATTTTTTCAGTTTCAGAAATTTCTGTTTCCATATTTAAAGTTTGCTGTTCAGTGTTCTCATTACTTACGTTATCATTTGTGTGTTCTTCATTTTGTTGATTTACAGATTCAGGCATAGGTATTGTTTTTTCAGATTCTGTTTTTTCCTGTTCAAATTCAAGTTCATCAAGTTCAACAATTAGTGGAATATTTTGAGTGTGCGCTCCGTAGATTATGAATTCATCTGTGTTCAGCTTATTCAGGAAAGTATTGTAATTCGCAAAATCATGTTGTAATGTTAAAGGTGAGAACAGTATTAAATTTTGTGCGACTTCTTTAATTTCACTTATGTACTTAAACTCATGCGGGCAAATAATTGTTGTAAAAACATTTGTTCTTTCAAGCAATTTTTTCAATAATCTTTTATCAGCATTGGAATTATTTATTTTTGTAAAAGAGTAAATATTTGTATGTAAATTATTCATAGCTGAATATGTGTAGGATATTATTTCTTTTTGAAGTGCAGATGGCATATTGGAAATATCAATTACTGTTAGATTTGTTTTTTCTATTGCTATGCTAAGATTTAGCACATCTTTCAAAGTCTCTGCAAAGACGTTTAAATCTTTGTATTTAAGCAGTTTGTTTTTTAAAAGTATCAGCTGGGTAATTTTTGTTTCTCTGTACTGCTGGTCAACGACATCAAGGAAAGTTTCAAATGGCAGATAACCTTCCGGCAGCGTTTTGGTATATTCTTGGACTTCTATAAAAATATCCTGAATAATGGCTTTATCAGTTGGATCAACATCATCAAGCTCGTTATCATATATAAAATTTATTGTATCATATTCAAGCGGGAGTTTAAAATCCTGCCCGAAAGTTATTTTTGTTCCAAAATCCAGCTGACCTTCGGTATCAAATATTATAATTTTATCGTGTATCTGTTTTGTTATGTTGTCTAATAAAATAATTGTATTTTCAAGATTATTTGAGCAAATGAGCAGGTTATTGTCAAGTATTGTCTTATCAACTTTTACCTGAATATTTTGCTGGGCAAGTTCTCCGAGAATCACAGGATTTTCGACCGGAATAATGTCAAGAAGCTCATTTGACGGCAGCGGGGTAATTGTTGCTTTAAGTGAGGGGATTGTCCCATTATAGTTTTTCAGTATTCCTTCTTCGTTAAAGGTGAATAGTAGTTTTACAATTGCATAATTTGCATTAACATCGGCTTTCATATTTACAATTTGTGCAACATAAGGAGTATTTTCATCTTCTATTACAACAAAGCCTGAAAGAGCAAGATTATCTTTAACATCATATGCTATTTTTACTAAATTGTTCTTAATTTCCAATACTTTCATGTAAACTACCCTCACCTTGAAAAATATTTTACCATGAACATGTTAATTTTGTAATATATCTTGAAGTTTGTTGTAGATATCAATTGTCAAAATACATATTTTTAAATTTCTTTTCACAAGACTTTTTATTGTTTCTTTATAGCATTCGAGCAGTGCTTTATCAAGCCCCTGGGCTTCTTCAAGTATTTTTTTTATTTTTTTTGAATATTCTTTATCCCTTGTTTCAGGTTCAATTTTATCTGCAAGGAAAACTATTTTTTCAAATGTATTCATATCTGTTTTTCCCAGTGTATGCCATCTGATTGCAGAAAGAATTTCTTTATCGATAATATTAAATTCTTTTTCTGCAATGTAGGCACTTACAGGTGCATGAAGTGTTTTGCAGTTAAGCATTTCGCACTCTTCAACATGTAAATTTTTATGAATTATATCAAGAAGTTTATTGTTATCAAAACATTTTGCACAATCGTGAAGAAGACCGGCAAGATATGCTTTTTCTTCATTTAATCCATATTTAGCTGCCAGTTCTTTTGCGCATTCTGCTGTTGCGAGCGTGTGACGGTATCTTTCTTCATTTAGATTTTTTTTCAGCCATTCAAGTATTTTTGTATAGTCCATTTCTGTATATATAATCCTCTACTTCTTTAGTTACAAGACCAGTAATTTTTTTACCTTGTACAATTTTTTCTCTTATATATGTTGATGAAACGTCCATAAAAGGCATTTGTGCAAATTTGAAATTATAGCCCTTTTTTTTCAGGTAATCAAAATTAACATTTTCATTTTCTCTGATAAATACAATAAAATCAATAACTTTTTTTAATTTTTGTGTTTTATACCAGCTTTCAATTTTTTTAAAAGCATCAGTTCCTAATATAAAATTAATTTTACTGTCAATTTCATATTGCTTATATAGTTCACGCACTGTTAAATATGTATACGATTTACATTCATTTTTATATTCAATATCTGAAATTTCAAAGTGCGTATTATCTTTAATTGCGAGTTTTACCATATTAAAACGGTGAATGCACATTGATATATCGTAATTTTTATGAGGAGGCTTGTATGCTGGTATGAATATTATCTTATCAAAACCTAAGTCTGAAACTGCGTATTCAGCCATTTTTATGTGAGCATTGTGAATCGGGTTAAATGTTCCTGAAAAGATGCAAAATTTCATAGTAGTATTATAACATAAAGAAAACCTGATTTTACAATGAAAATCAGGTACAAAATTTGTAGGGGAAAAATTAATTGGAGTTAAAATGTTAGATTAAATGTAAAGCTTGTTTATTTGCCATTGCAATGAAGTTCATCTGGGCAAAAAGTAATTCGGACCGATCTTCAAACGGCTGATTATTGTTGACCGTAACCTGGCTTTCATAGATGTTTTTTAATTTATCGTCAATTTTTTTCAAATTTGCAACTGCCATTTTCTAGCCTCTTCTTCTTATTATTATTTATTACTTGTGTATATATAAAGTATATACAATCTCGTAAATTTCATAAATTATTTAACTTTTTACATTTCTTTACAAAACATTTAATTAAGCAATAATTGTAGCTATTTTGTTTTTATATTTATATAGGGGAAATAGTATCACATGTTCGATAACATTAACGATAAATATCAAACGCCGCAATTTCAAGCAATAACACCACAACCGCAAAGCCAGCAGGTTCCTATGCAGGCTGTAAATCCTGAGCTTTTGAAAGACAATGTACAGGATACTTATGTCGCAAACCGTCTGAGTGAAAGTGCTGAGGATCCAAAAGCAATGCTTTATACGGCAGCTTTATCTGTGCCTACATGGTTTGCTATTTCTAAAGGTATGGACTATTATTCCAATAAATCCAGAGGAAATTTTGATTCCACTGTTCATCATAAAGTCGGGCAGTTTGGCGATGATATTACAAGTTATGTGAAAAACAGTAGTTTTGGCAAATCAAGCTTTGCACATTCTTTAAATAATGGATTTAATAATTTTAAAGGTTTTTTAAAGCGAAATTTTGTTGACAGATTTAGAATTACACGAGCAATGGCTTATACGCCTTCAAAACCGGAACTTGATATGGTTAAAGGTCAGGCAAACGGAATGTGGGGTATGATTTTGTTTGATTATCCGCAACAGGGAGAACAATTTGTTAAGCCTCTAAAATATATTGAGGACTTGGATTGCTATGGTGCTTCAAAATCTGATATTAAGAAGTGGAAAGATTTATTGAACAAAGCTGCGACTCCGCAGGCAAAAGCTGAAATTATGCAGCGTGCGGAACTTGAGACAATTCTTCAAAATTCCAGATTAAAGAGAACTCCGGCACAAATTGCAAAAGAAATGAGTGATTTCAGAGCACTGAATGCTGGTGATAGACTGCTTAGATTAAAAAATTTGAAAGCTTTTGAATGGGGTTATAAAGATTTTGCGGAAATGGAGGCTATTCAAAAGAATATCCAGGAAAATATGCCAAGAGTGCTTGAAGCAAGCAATAATGCAAATAAAAAAATGTTTGCGAGAATATGGGGGACAAATCACAGCAGTTGGGGCAGAATTAGAACATGGCTTTTCGGACGTAACGTTTACGCATCTGAAACTGCCAATAAGCTTGCAGCTTCTTTAGGCAATGTAGATTTAAAGGCAAAAGAAAACCAAGATCTTGCTGATGTTCTTAAGAAAACTGGTTTGGATAAGAAAATTCCAAAATCTGCGTTAGGTAAATTTTTTGCAAAATATAATAACCTTGTTCTTGAAGGTGCAACAAACAGGGTTGCAGGCGGCAAGTTTGTTGCAGCTATGCAGGCTGTATACCTTGCAGATGTTTTATATAAAACGGCTAAAACAGAAGGTGTAAGTGAAAAAGTTAAGACATTTGCAGAACGCTTTACAGAGATGATAGCATTTTTCGTTGCAATGCCTCTTGCAATTCAATTAATGCATAGAATAGGTGGTTTGCAGTATGCTGGCATGACAAAAGAACAGGTTGAGGCGTACAGAAAAGCTTTGAAACTTCACAATGATACTGCTATGGCAGGGTTGTTTAAGGATGAAGCTGCTTGGAAAGCTTCTAAGGATAACTTGAAAGAAATGCTTAACGCAGGAGTTAAAAATCCGATTACAAAATTGTTTAAACGTATTGGTAGAATTGTAACAGTTGGTCTTGAACAAATAAGGCCTTACGACAGTAAAGCTGTTACAAGAAACGGTATAGGCGGTAAGATTAAGGATCTATTTAAACATCCTAAATTTGGAATGAAACAAATGGCCGGTTATCCTATGAGAATTGTTCTTGGTATGATGATAATTCTTCCGTTTTTAAGTAAAATTGCTGTAAAAGGTACTCATTTGCTATTTGGGAAACCAAAAAATTCTATTCTTGACGAAGGTAAGGAACCTGAAAAAGCTCCTCAATCTGCTCAACAGCAACAGCTACCTCCACAGCTTCAGCAAACACAAGTCCCTCAGCAGCAAGCAATAGATACAACAGTCGACACACATACAACAACGACTCCCCCTCAGCAGATAGGACAAAAAGAATCAAATCTTTTAAATAAATATAGAAATGGTGCAGCAAATACAAATTTGGTTAATAATGCAGCTGTGGATAATCAAGAACCAGTAAGAACTTATATTCCGTCTCCTGTAGGAGTTCAGCTTATTCATGGGAATGAAGATTTAACTTCTGCCGACGCTGCTATGCACAGGGCTGATCAGGCAGAACAGCTGGCGTTACAAACTTTGAAAATGAATTAAGGGTCTAATATGTTGCCCAAAATATTATGGCATGCTATAATATTTTTTGGAGGGTTTTATGGTAGCAGCATTTGACTATAAGAGTTTTGCCAAAGATTTAACTAAACAGGCTGAAAACAGTATGCCTGAAGATATAGCATCTTTACATAAAAAAGCTTTTCTAGAACGTATATATAACTTTACATATATTGCTGGAGAAGCTTTTTCAAATGATGATTCAATAGATAATTCTGATACAGCTAAAACGCTTACACAGATGATTTCTGAATGGACTTTCCATAAATATGTTGATCTTTTGCGTTCTGATATTCCTGAAATGTATCATGAAAGTATATTGCAAAAGCTTGCTTATGTGGCATTTGAAATGTGTAAGGAGTCTGAACTCGGTAAACTATCTCAGGAACAAATGCTAGTTCTTGTTGAATTGCAGATTAAAAAAGCTTTTGAAAAATCTTGTAAAAACCTTTTAGATAACGGTCTAATAACAGTTTCTGCTTATGAGCGGGCGATCAATCTTTCTAATATTGACGATTATTCCTCAAAACTTTGTTATAATGTAAAAGTTGCGTCACGTAGCAGGAAAACATTCAAATTTACTTTTGCCGCTTTAATTTTAGGTGTAATTACTTTGCTTGTGAATTTGTTTTATCATGGAGCAGCAGGTTTGGTTTTATTTAATTCAACAATGATGGTTGTGTTATCTATGTATGTTGGATTTTATATTGGCGCAAATATATATTCAGTTAAGTAGGACGATATTAAATTTGAGATTGTACAAGTTTTTATATAAATAATTTTTTTGTTTTGAATATTTATATCGCATTTTACACCAGATATTTTCAAAAAACAGTTATAATGTTATCTTGAGCTTATTTCAAAATTTTACAATTTATGGGAACTTGCTCGCATTGTAATATTTAACACGGAATTAAATATTTAGGCTAAGCAGTCAAACAAGTTTAGAGTGTGCACTAATTTATTGTAAAAGTTAGGTTTTAGTTATTTTAGTGATAACTGTGATATAAGTACCTGATTGTGCATATTGCATTATTGAATCAAATTTGTTATAATATTATTAGCTCTATGCGGGTGCTCATTTTGTTCCTACATTTATTATAAAAGGGAGAATTGACTCCGTCTGGATGTGAAGTATACCCGCCGATATCTTATATATCGCTAGCGGGAAACGGATAATCCGGGGCGTTCACCCACCTGCGAGACCACGCAGGCAACAAAATCACATCTGTATAGGGCTTTTTTTGCCTATGATATATTACGCTTGAAAAAAATATGACAATGTGGTAATATAAATATGTAATATATAAAGTTATAGAGGAGCAAATTATGAGTGAA
>CALVCJ010000018.1 GCA_944326015.1 Candidatus Gastranaerophilales bacterium | reverse complement strand
TGATACCTAGTGTGATCAACACTTCTGCGAGTGTAAAGCCGAATCTTTTTGTCATAATCTTTTCACCTTTCTTTTTTGTAAAACTTTCTGATTTCTCAAAAATGTTTCACGCTTTTTATCTCTCATCCTTTACATTATTAAATCAAATCTTTTTTATGAATCCTTGGATATGCAATAAAAACTCTTTTGAAAAATCTTTTTGTACCTTTATTTTAAAGTATTTTTCAAAAAATGTCAATAGCTTTACAAAAATTATTAATTAAATTTAACTAATTCCAAAGGATTAGAATAGAAAGCGGTCATTTGAGTTATAAATTTTTCTTATCCCTTACTCTCTGTGTCCTGCTGCTGTTATCCGGAACTCGTTTTAACATCTCATGCAATTAGACATGAAACGAGTTTTGCATTACGTTTTACCCATAATTGCTGTAAACTCCGATATAAGTCCCGTTATCGGGCAGTTGAAAAAATAATTGTGTCATGGTATTATCTGGTTGTTGATATAGGAAGAAGGGGTAAATTTAATATGAATTGTACTTTAGAAAAATGTTCTAACGTTTTAACAGATGATGCTAAAAAAACTATTAGAAAAGCGCTTAAAACACTTGGTAAAAAAAATTTTGCTTTCATTATGCATAACGGAAGCTTTCCGTCTGCGAAAGACCAGAATACCGGTTTTGGAAGCATAAACACTGACGGAGGTAAAGAATTTATTGAATACGCATCAGGGTTGTTTGACGCAGTTCAACTTGGGCCTGCAGGGAAAACAAAGTCATGCGATTCTTCTCCTTATACAGGAACTATTTTTTCAGGAAATCCACTGTTCATTGACCTTAAAGAATTAACTACTAAGAATTGGGGCAAAATTCTTTCTGAAGATACTTATAATGAAATAGTAAATGATAATCCAAATAAAAATGTTAATAAGACAGCTTATTCTTATGCTTATAAACGCTATAATGAAGCTTTGCAGGAAGCTTGGAATAACTTTAAAGTTAATCCTGTAAAAAAACTTGAAAAAGAATTTGAACATTTTAAACGTGAAAATGCTTTCTGGCTGGATAAAGATAGTCTGTATGAAGCTTTATCAATTGAGCATGGTAATGATTACTGGCCCTTATGGACATCTGAGACTGATAAAAACCTCTTTAATCCGCAATCTATAGAAGAAAAAATGCAGTTTGCAGATAGAATTAAAGAGATTGAAAGTAAATATTCTGATGAAATTGAACTCTATAAATTTACTCAATTTATCATAAGCAAACAGAACGAAGAAACAAGAAAATTCGCTCAAAAACATAATATAAAAATGATTGCCGACAGGCAGGTTGCATTCTCTGACCGCGACACATGGGCTTATCAGTCATTATTCTTAAAAGGCTGGTGTCTTGGCTGTCCACCTGATTATTTTTCAAAAGACGGGCAAGCCTGGGGATTTCCTGTTATGGATCCTGAAAGAATGTACAATGCTGACGGCTCATTGGATGAAGGCGGACAATTATTGAAAAATTTATACAAAAAAATGTTTAGAGAAAACCCCGGCGGTGTCAGAATTGACCATATTGTAGGGCTTATTGACCCATGGGTTTACAAACAGGGCAAAAAACCAAAAATCGAAGAAGGTGCAGGAAGATTATATTCATCTCCGGAACATCCCGAACTTTCTAAATATGCAATTGCTAAAATTGAAGATCTTGATATGGAATTGACTGCCGATAAAGAAAAAAGGGTTAAAACCCTCTCTAAAAAGCAGATAAAAGATTACGGCAGACTTATTGAAAAAATAGTTATCGCTGCAGCTAAAGAAGAAGGTTTGGATAAAGATGCAATTGTATGCGAAGATCTTGGAACTTTGACAAATCCTGTTGCAGCCGTTATGAAAGAATTTGGTCTGCAGGGAATGAAGCTAACTCAGTTTGTGGAAGCTGATAAACCCGAAGATCCTTACAGATGCTGTAACATAGATAAAAAATGCTGGGCTATGGTTGGAACCCATGACAATGAACCCATAAAAATGTGGGCTGATCAAAATATTCACACCCACATCGGTTATCTCCATGCTAAAAATCTTGTAGATGACCTGTTTGCAGAAGCAGAAAATAAAGATGATATTATTGTAAAGCTTACAGACGATGCAGAATTTTTGGCTCAGACAAAACTTGTGGAACTTTTTGCGTCTAAGGCTGAAAATATTCAAATATTCTTTACGGATTATTTCAATGTATATGATGTCTATAACAGACCCGGAACATCCGGTGATGAAAACTGGAGTTTAAGACTTCCGGATAATTACAAAGAGCTTTGTGCAGTTAATCTTGCAAATATTATGAAACTTGCTATAATTGCAAGAGGGCATGAGTTTGCTGAAAAAAATCAAAAAATTATTGATAAACTCGATGAATTACTGAATTAATATCGGGAGTGGTTAATGAAAAAACTTTTAATAACATTATGTTTACTGGCAAATACAGGTTTTGCGCTTTGCGCTGAACCTGTAGAGCCTTATGAATCTTCTACAGAAGCAAAATTGCAGTATAATCAGGGAGTTGATTATTATAAGATTGGTCAATATGACCGTGCAATGGCATCTTTCCGTCAGGCTATCAATATTGATCCTAATTATATTGATGCTTATTTTAATCTCGGTTCAATTCTTGAGTATTTAAAACAGGACGATGCTGCACTTGCTGTATTTAAACAAATTATAGTAAGAAAACCGGATGATTATGAATCAGTTTATAAGGCTGCAAATTTGAGTAATAAATTAGGACAGCCGGACAAAGCAAAAACTTATCTTGCATTGATACCTCCAGAAAGTTCTATTTATACCAAAGCCAAAACCCTTCTGGATTCACTTACTCCTGCTGAACCTCAAAAGGCAGCAGAAAATTCTGATACTGCCCCGGGCCAAGAGCCAAAGTCTTCTTTGGAGCCGGTTAATCATGTATATAATAATATTGTAAGTCCGACCGGAATTACAACAGATTCTGCAGGAAATATTTTTGTTGCAGCTTTTGCAGATAATATTATTTATAAAATTAATCCGGCTGGAAATAAAGTTATTTTTATTAAGGATGCAAAAATTAATGGTCCTATTGGGATGGTAAGTGATGATGTCGGAAATATTTATGTATCCAATTATAATAATAACAATGTTGTGAAAATAACTCCGCAAGGTGTTATTTCAGTGCTTATTTCCAATATTCAAAAGCCTTACGGATTGCATATTAACGGAAATATACTTTTTGTTTCGTTACAGGGCTCAAATTCCGTGTTAAAATATAAGCTATAAGTGATAAAAATAAAAATTTTATGCCAGAGTATGCAGAATATTTGTTAAAATTGTCCTATTTTATTCTTTTACTCCGCCCTGCAAAATATCAGAGATAAAATATTTTTTACCCAGCAGAAATACTCCTATTACCGGTATTGTGCAAATGACAGAACAGGCAAGAAGATTACCCCACAAGGTTAATTCTCTAAAACTGCCCTTGTAAACTGCAAGTCCGACTGGTAATGTTCTCATACTCTCACTGTTCGTAACAATCAGAGGCCACATAAAACTGTTCCATGAAGTTACAAATGTAAATATTGCTAAAGTTGCGACAGTCGGAAGTGCCAGTGGTAGTGCGATTTTGAAAAAAGTTTGAAAAAGATTGCATCCGTCAATTTTGGCAGATTCTTCAAGATCCTTTGGAAAGCCAAGAAAATACTGACGCATTAAAAAGATACCGAAACCTCCGAATAATGCAGGCAGAATTAATGCCTGATAAGTATCAATTAAGTTAAACTCACGCATTAGAAAAAATAATGGAATTATATTTACCTGCGGCGGTACAAGCATTGTCACCAAAATTAAAAGAAACAATGCATTTCTGAATTTAAAGTTTACTCTTGCAAATGCGTATCCGGCTAAAGATGCAAACATTACCTGTCCAATTGTTGTTAACAAAGCAACTATCAAACTGTTAAAAAAGTAAGTTGCAAGGGGAAGCTCTGTGAAAACGTTTTTATAGTTATCCAAAGTTAGATGCGTATAAAAGATTTTACCTGCTTCTGAAAAAATTTCACTGTTACCCGTAAAAGATAAGTTTACCATTACAAAAAACGGGTAAAGCATGCTTAGTGCAATTAAAATAAGTGTTAAATAACCTAAAAATACCCTTATTTTTTTCATAGGTTTATTATATTACAAAATATAATAAAGCGAACATAACGCATAGTGAAAGAGAACTTAAAACGAACCAGGTATGCATTACGGGGTGCTGGTAGTCCCAGATTTCTTTTAGTGTGGTTGCTGCATTTTCTATTGTTTGCATTTTTCTTCTCCAATAAACATATAAAATCTTTTATATATATATCTTATTCATTAATCATTTTCGGGCATCACCTAAATGATTGATTATTTCTATTCTTTAGGATAATATACACTTATGCAGGATTTAGAACTATTAATGCCCGCGGGCAATTTGGAAAAATTAGAATATGCCGTACGTTATGGTGCTGATGCTGTTTACTTCGGAGTTGTTGATTTTAGTCTCAGGGCTATGCGTAAAGGCAGCCTGATTACTATGGATAATTTAAAGCAGGCTGTGGATTTGGCGCATTCGCTCAGGTCTAAAGCGTATGTTACTATAAATATTTTTGCTTTTAATAATGATATTAAGCAGCTGGAAGCTTCATTGGACAGGTTTAAAGATGCTAAACCGGATGCATTTATAATAAGTGATTATGGTATTTTAAACTTAATAAAACGTAATATTCCTGATGTTCCGATTCATATAAGTACACAAACGAATACATTGAATTATGAAAGTGTTAAATTCTGGCGGGATATAGGGGCATCACGTGTAATTCTTGCAAGAGAACTTCCTATTGCTGATATTGCCGAAATAAGAAAAGCGGTGCCTGATATAGAGCTTGAAAGTTTTGTTCACGGTGCTCAATGTGTTTCTTTTTCAGGAAGATGTCTTTTAAGTGATTATTTTTCAAAAGGGGAAAGAAAAGCTAATCACGGAAATTGTTCACAGCCTTGCAGATGGAGTTATAAGCTTGTTGAAGAAACCCGTCCCGGAGAATATCTGGAAATTAATCAGGATGACAGAGGCTCTCATATTTTAAGCCCTAAAGACTTATGCCTTGTGAAACAATTGCCGCAGCTGATTGATGCAGGAATTGATTCTTTTAAAGTTGAAGGCAGGACAAAGAGTCTTTATTATGTTTCTGCTGTTGCAAAAACTTACAGACAGGCTATTGATGAAGTTTTGGAAAATCCTTCCGCTGATATGGAAAGATATTTTTATGAATTGTTAAAAGTTGGAAACCGTGGTTATACAACGGGCTTTGCTCTTGGAAATAATAACAGTGAGAGTTATAGTTACGATATTTCAAAAGGTCTTGCAGGATCTGATTTTTTGTGTGAATTTAAAACTTGTCAATTGAACATCGCTGAAGATTATTATTTTGTAAAGATTAAAAATAAAATGTTTATTGGAAATGAAGTTGAAATAATTACTCCAGAAGAGCAGTTTACGGCAAAAGTTGAAGGGATTAAAAATGAGTATGGAGAGGATTTGCCTCTCGGTAATACAAATGACGATGTGTATGTAAAATTTTCTCAGTCGCCGAAAAATTACAAATATGCGTTAGTTAGAACAGTCGGAATAAAAACTCCGGTTTAAGGTGAGGTAAGATGTTTATTAAACCTGATTATAATTTGAAAAGTATCTATGATATTAATCTTGAAGAACTGAAAAACAAAGGAATAAAGGCATTACTGTTTGATCTTGACAGTACCTTAATGGGTTCAAAGAGAGGTTATTATACTCAGGATACTCTTAATTGGCTGGAAAATGTAAGAAAAGACTTTTTTGTAGGTGTTGTGTCAAATAACAATAACCCTGAATATATGTCAAAAGTGCTTGCGTGTTCTGATTTCCCTGTTGTATTTGAGGCTCATAAACCTGATATTAAGGTTGCAGCAAATTTTATGAAACAGTATTCTCTAAAACCGGAAACAACTTGTTTTGTTGGTGACAGACCTTTGACAGATGTTATGTGTGGAAAAAATCTTGGCTGTATGACGGTTCTTGTTGATTCAATTACCGCTGATATTGAAAAACCTATTGTCCGTTTTGCAAGAAAACTGGAGCGGTCTCTGGTAAAATTTTAGTTTTATAAACTTAAAATTTGTATAAATATTCCTGACAGAATGCTTATTAAAAGCAATATTAAAATTATTTTAATAGTATCTTTAATATTTTCCTTGTGTCTGAAAAGGATTAGAATTCCGAGTCCTGCATTTGATAAAAGCCCTGCCATTACAGCACCAAAGCTTATAGAACCTTTAATTAAGAGCATTGTTAAGGCAATTGATACGGCACAATTAGGTATAAGCCCTATGAATGCTGTTATAACGGGTTCTAAAAATTTTATTTTTCCAAGCAGCACATGCAGAATGGAATGTTCTACATATACAAAAATAAAGAAATTTAATACAATTGTTATCACAAGTATAAAAAGAAAAATATTAACTGTATGCTTAAGCGGGTGATAAATTAATTCACGCTTGCGTCTTTTTGATATACTATGATGACAGCATCCTTCGTGTTCCGTATTTTCAAATTCTTCGATATCTTTTTCTTCTGTTACTGGTATATATTTGTTATCTTTAAGCCAAAAGTCTATTAAATAGCCTGCGAATACTGCTATTAATATTTTTAACCCTATAATCGGCAGAATATAATATGTTTTTGCCGGCTGTGCAAGAAGTATCGGAATAGCTTCATCAGACGTTGCAAGATAAATCGCAATTAATGTTCCTTTGGTGATAAATTTTCTTATATAAAGCGTACTTGCAATTACAGAAAATCCGCACTGAGGGATTACAGCCGCCAGGCTACCGATTAGGGGCGCTGTCTTTTCTGATTTTTTCATAAACGAATTGATATTGTCAGCATAAAAATATTCAATTAATTCTATAATCAAAAATACTATAAATAATAACGGTAATATGTGAAAACTATCAATAATTGCATCTGCAAGCCAGTCCGGCATGCCAAAATTTTCTATAATCCTGTCAAAACCTGAGAACATATTTTCATTTATTGCGTTTATTTTATTTAAAATATCTATAAGCATGATTTAATAATAATATAAACAAAATTTTTACAAAGTCTGTTTATCCTTTCTATTTTTATCTTTTTTTACTTCTTTTTCATCACAGTCAAGAACGTGATTCAAATGTTCAATGAGTTCCGAAAAATGATACTGCATGGCATGTTCTGATTTGTGGTGGATATCGACTATGTGATAGTGCATTGCCATTTCTACCTGAATTAGTGCCATATTGTAGTTATATAAACTTTCAATGTATTCACTAACCGCAGTCATATAATCTTTTCTGGCATTTTGAAGCGCTATGTAATTTAATTCATCAGCTTTATATTTTTCTTCTACAACTTTCAGATTATCCAGAGCCTGCAATGCCCCTGTTTTTGCTGTTGGAATTTGTTTTTCACATTTTTCGACATTGTTAAATGCACGTTTAACCTCAAAATACAAATTTTTTTTGAACAGTAAGATTTCATTATCAGCAAGATTAACCTGTGCATCTGCCCCTTTTATGCTGTGTTTTAACTCCATAATATTTACTGTTGAATTTAAATTAACTCCGAGCTGAAAACTGCTATTTGTTGTTTGTGTAGAGTTGTTAAAGCCATACCCTGCATTTACTGTCAAATCAGGGAAATATGCACGTTTGATATAAAGGAGTGATTGCTCCATTGCCTGTTTTGTTGCAGTCAAAACATACAAATCAGGACTGTTGGCGTAAGCCAGCTGAACAGCGTCGTTTTTTAAAAAAGGAAATTCCTGGGGTATAAATGTATGCACGCTGCCTTTTGTACTACCATAGGCAAAATCGTTGTCATAGGTAAATGTGTTTGTGTTTTTTATTGTAAAATCAGGCTGGCTTTCAAGATACATAGAGTTATTAAGGTCTACTCTTGCATTGTTATAGCTATTTTCAGCTTCTATAAGTTTGACTTTTGATTCGCTTAAATTTAGTTCTGCTGTTGTTAAATCAGGTTTTTTCTTTGCAAGTTTAACAAAATTCTCATTGATTTTAACATTATTCTCAGCTACCTGCATAAAAGCTTTTGCTCTTAAAAGATTGTAATATTTTGCTTTTACATCAAATAATGTTGCACAAAGACTGTCCATAAATTCATATTCTGCACCTATTTTATAAAATTCTTCCATTTTAATATAGGCTGTTGTTTTTCCGAAATTCCATATAAGTTTATTTACTGTAACTCCTACAGTCGGAAGTTCTCTGTAATGTGAATTATAGTAGACATTGTCAGAATTGTTTTCGTTATAAAATCCCGCTCCTGCGCTTATAACGGGGAAATACTGTGCTCTTGCAATGCCTAGATTGCTTTTTGCAATATCAAGATTGTATTTCTGCCTTCTGATTTTCGGACTGTTTTTAAATGCTACTGCAACGCAGTCCAAAACAGATAATGAATTTCCGTCTGTAATTTCAACCGGCTTAAATAACTCATCATCGTCGTCCTCTATTGCTGATGTCTTAACCGTTCCTGCTGATAAAAAAATAATAAAAAATAATATCAGGCAGAATATTTTTCTTATACCCATATTTTAATTATACAACTTGTGTCAATATTTATTTGAAAAAATAGTAAATATTATGTGTATGCTGATAATTTTTAATGAAAAATTCAAGTAAACATTAATGGCAAAAAAAAAATTTTTTGTTTTTTTATACAGCTGTATTAAAAAAGAAAGGAAGTATGTATGTTACTTAAAATTTATGATTATTTGTCAAACCAAAACTATCCAGAAAAAAATGTTAAAAATGTAAAGACATGTAAACCGGGGGGGGGGAACTTTTCAAGCCAGAAACATAAATTCGGATTTGCTTGAGATATTTGCAAAATCTGACAAAAATAGAAACAGAGAGCTGCCATCATTCGCAAATATAAATTTAATGGGTAAGTGTAATTTAAAATGTTTTTTCTGTATCGGGAATGAATTAAAACAAATTTCAGAAAAGGTTGGCAAGAGTATAAGTGGTATTTCACAGATAGGTGTACACTTTAGCAAGTGGAAAAATTTTTTATCTTTTTTAAATCAAACTAAGGAAATGGGAATTAAAAAATTATATTTGACCGGCATGAATACTGATCCTGCTATTTATAAATTTCTGCCTGAATTAATTGATTTTCTTAAAAATAAAGGATTTAAAGTCGGAATTAGAACAAATGGATATTACCGTCCGGAAGGGATGGATAAAGTTTTGGCATCGTTAAATGGAGGTATTTCCTATTCTATTCATTCTTTTAATCCTCAAATAAATAAAAAAATAATAGGAACTGAGATTATACCTGATTGGGAAAAGATAATTCCGGCAAGCGGGGCGCACGTCCGGGTTGCAACAGTTGTTAACAGATACAACCGAGATGATATTTTAAATATGATTAAAGAATTATCAAAATATCCTAATGTAACTTATATTCAATTAAGAGCAATATGTTCAGACACCAATAAAGAAATATACGCTCTTGACACAAAAGCATTTAATGATTTAAAAGAAGAAATTTCAAAAAGTTTTTCTCAGGTAGATACATTTAAAGGGTACCCTGTTTATAATATTTATGGCAAGAAAGTTAGTTTTTGGAACCCTTTGCAGGTTACTGTAAATTCAAATAATTATTTTACTGATGGGACAGTTAGTAACAGCTATTTTGTAACTGAAGGTTATTCAAAAGAGAAGTTATTAAAATAAAGAAAGGATATATCATGAAAAATTTAAAGATGAAATAATTAGTTTTGAAGCTCAATTTCCTCGCGTAAAAAGGAAAGCGCAAGGGCTTTGGAGGGCAACAAATGAAAATTGTGAAAATTTAGTTAAAAATGCTAAAAATGTTTAATAAAAAGTTAATATAAATTATAAATATTGACTTGAACTTATAAAAGAAATCTAAGTTTGTGATATTTTTGTGTAGAGGTAATATAATTCTATATTACCTCTGCTTTTATTAATTTTGTGAAAGAGTGTCATAAACTTTTGAAACAATTTTCCATTCACCGTTTATTTTATTCATAATTAGTAAATCGGTGAATTTATACCCATGCCAGTTGTCTTCAAGTACCCTGACGGCTGCAATAGATTTTTCCAATGTAAGCACATCTATCCTTGCGACATAATCTTCACCACAAGCCCCCATATTATCTATTGTTTCATAAAAACCCTGAATCGAGCCTGATTGATATTCTTTTTCGTTTAATTGTCCAAAAAATGTTGCTTTTTCATAAAAATAAGGCTTTACAATACTGCTGTCTCCCTTTTTTACTGCTTCAACAAATTTTTTTGCCAGATTTTCAACTGCGCTGAATTCTTCCATTTGTTCTCTCATAAAGTTTTCCTTTCTTTTTCATATATATTATGTTAAACTATTATAGTATCTTATTCAAGTACGGTTAAAAAGGTAACCTGGTTACTAAAAGACATGTAATATGGAAATAGAAACAGAAATAAAAGATTGCTTAAAAGAAGTTGAAAGTTTTGACAAAACCGGTTTTAATTATACTATCTCACTTGTAAGCGGAAAGTATAAACTGACCGTTTTGTATGCTGTTTATAGACATAAAATTATAAGGTTTAATAATTTGCAAAGATATTTAAATATGATATCGCATAAAACATTAAGTCATGTTTTGAAAGAATTGGAAAAAGATGATTTAATAAAGCGAAAAGTTTATACTCAGATTCCTCCCAAAGTCGAATACTCATTGTCAGAAAAAGGCGAATCCTTTATACCTGTTTTATATGCACTTTGTGAATGGGGAGAAAAACATGTTATTAATAAATAAAAAATGGATTAAATTTGCACTATCTAATCTTTTTTTATGTACACCACGTCCGATAAATTGAACTTCTATTTAAAACAATTCATTGAAGCAATATTTGATTGTTATTCTAGAAATAATTATTTCATGTTAAAATTATCGTATGCAAAAAGTTGTAAAAAAAATAAATAGCGGCTTAAAAGGTTCAGTAACAATTCCAGCTGATAAGTCTATATCACACAGGGCGGTTATGTTTGCATCGCTTGCTAATGGTAAGTCTTTAATTAAAAATTTTTCAAAAGGCAGGGATCCTCTATCATCCTTAAATGTATGTAAAGCACTCGGGATTGAGGCAGAATTTAAAAATGATTTTTTAATTATTAATTCCAACGGTAAATTTTTTGCCCCGTCAAAACCGCTTGATTGCGGAAATTCCGGAACTACAATGCGCTTAATGTCAGGAATTCTCGCAGGACAAAATTTTAACTCTGTATTAATCGGAGATGAAAGTCTTTCCAAACGTCCGATGAAACGGGTTATTGAGCCTCTTTCACTTATGGGGGCGCAAATTAAATCCTGCGATTTTAAGGCACCATTAAATATCATTGGCAAAAGTTTACATGCGATTGATTATGTGTCAAAACTTGCATCTGCTCAGGTTAAATCTTGTATACTTCTTGCAGGACTAAACGCTCAAGGTACTACAAGTTTTACTGAACCCTATGTTTCAAGAAACCACACAGAAATTATGCTCAAATATATGGGTGCAAATATTAACTCAGATGAAAATACAGTAACAATTGAAAAATCAGAGCTTGAACCTAAGACTATAGAAATTTGCGGAGATATATCTTCTGCAGCATTTTTTATTGTTGCTGGATTAATTGTTCCGAATTCAAAAATTATCTTGAAAAATGTCGGTTTAAATCCTACAAGAACAGGCATAATTGAAGCTGCTGAAAAGATGGGTGGTCATATTGAAATACTTGATAAAAAAGCTGTTTCTGGCGAAATTGTCGGAGATATTCAAATATCTTATTCAGAATTAAAGGCCTGTACAGTTGAGGGAAAATTAATCCCGCGCCTGATTGATGAACTACCTATCATTGCAGTTCTTGCAACTCAGGCACAAGGTACTACAATAGTTAAAGATGCTCAAGATCTTCGTAATAAGGAATCTGACAGGATTAAAGCTGTTGTTGCTGAACTAAAAAAAATAGGAGCAAATATTAAAGAAACTTTTGACGGTTTTATAATCAACGGAAAGACTCCTCTTTCTGGAGGAATTCAAGTTGAATCTTATCACGATCATAGACTTGCTATGAGTTTATATGTTGCAGGACTTATCTGCGAAAACCCTATATCCATCAATGGTTTTGAGTGGGTTGACATATCTTTTCCGGAATTTGCAAAATTATTTAATTCTATAATTTTGTAAATAAATGTTAAGTTTTTTGAAACAAAAGCGCAATTTTTCCAAACATAAATTGTTTATATAATCAAGGTTAGGTTACTAAATTTTGAAAGGTTAAGGTAAAATAGTTATGTCAGGAGAAATTTCAAATTTATACGGAAACAGTTTATACGGTTACAATCCATATTCTGTAAACAATGATGATTTTCTTGCTCAACAGTATTTCGCGCAAAATGCACAAAATCCAGCATTTCAGGGGTATCAGCAGCCTCAGACAGATTCGTTTGAAAAACGTGGCGGTTTATCTCTCTCAACCGGTTTAGGTTTAGGTGCAGTTGCAGGTGCAGGTACCGGTGCTGGTATCTATTTCTGGGGATCAAATCCTGTACAAGAAGGAAGAGTCTCTGATGATATTTTACAAAAATTAGATGCTAGCAACACTAAACAGGTAGCAATTGATAAAGCTAAAGATTTATTGACTATTAAAAAACAAGAAATTCTTAAAAATTTAGGTGTGCCTGATGGTGTTACTTTAAAAACTTTAAAAGCATACTATAAGTCACCTATGCCATCAAGTTTCCCGTCACTCCATGGAGTATTAACTCAGGATCAGGCAAAAGATGCTTATAAAGCTGCTAAAAAAGAAATCAAAAATATAGATTTGGATGCAATTGCAAAAGAAGCTCAAAACTTTGCCAAAGAAGAAACTTTACAGTTCAAAAAAGACAAACTTTCAAAACTAAAACAGCAGAAAGTTCAACTCGAAGCTCTTGCTGATGGTGCGGATTTAGAAAAATTCTTTAAAGATAATGCAAAAGCTTTTGGAATTGAAGGTGATGCAGCAGCTATAGATGCAGAAGCAAAAAGGCTTGCCGCAAAATATAAAGATAAAGCAGGTGCAGTAGCTGATTATACAACACAGATATCTAATCAGGAAACATTAGTTAAATCAACAAGAGACACATTAAACGGAAAAGTTATGACATACTACGATGATGCAGCAAAATCATTGAAAAATGGTACTCCGGAGGTAATAACAAAAGCTTTCAAGGACTTCAAATGGAATAAAGCGCTCAAAGGAGGCGGTATAGCTGCAGCTGCAGGCCTTGTGCTCGGACTTTTGTTCGGTAATAATGCATAATAGCAAAGATTTTGAACTCAAAGTAGCTTAATCCTGTAACAAAACATATTGTTACAGGATTGTTTTATTCTTTGCTATTTCATAAGCCTTTGCCAGATCCAATATTTTTAGTTTAGACGGCATATATTTTTCAATATTAGTCCTGAGTTCAAAAAAATCTAATTTTTTTATTAAATCAAGAAATATATCTGTGTCTTCTTTTGTAAATACATATAATACCGATTTTTTGTTATCTTTTTTTTGACTGAGTAATAATATGTCATCACTGTTTTGGGCAAATCGTTTTTTTAAATGGTTAATATGCTTTGTACTACCTTTTACTTTTAAAAATTTTCCAAAAGTTGGAGCATTATTAGCATTTTTATGGTTCACTGAGTACATAAATATAATTCCTTTTTTTATCTAAAAATTTCTAAATAAAATTTTTTGCTACTATCCTGGTTAGCCGTCTGTTGTTTTTTCTCTTTTGTATAGCTTGAGAAAATAAGTATTAAGATTAGAAAAGACAAATAAAGTATAAATTCAAAATGCATTTGGCTTGGTGGAAAAAAGAAATAGGTGCATATTATTTAAGTGCTCTTGATAACATTATGCTTACTGAATACCGCGACAAACTATCAAAAGAAAAATGTCTTATTCCACGCAAAAATATGTCGCCTAAAATTAGTGAGAGGACACGTTCTAATGCAACAGTCAACAGATATATGGCGACATTGTCAATTGTTTTAAGTACAGCCGTTGATTTACGTAAAAGAGTATAATCATAATTGACAGTTTCATCATATATGCTATCAAGGCCGCTTAATTCTACAAAACCCTGATACCGCAATGCGAGCAGGATAAATAAAGTGTTATCATCAATGGGATATTCAAAATCATACGGCATAGTAAATCCTTATTCGTTAAATGTAAGCCGATTATATTACAAAATATTAAAGAAATAATTTAATTATTGCAAAAAATTAAGATAAAAATAAGTCGTTTTTCACCAGATTTATACTGCACCAAAATTGCACCAATGCATTAAAATGTACAAATAAGCTCAAACACATAAAAACGTCAAAAGCCAATCCTAATCACGCATTAAAAAACTGGGACCGGAGGGATTCGAACCCACGACCAAGGGATTATGAGTCCCCTGCGCTACCGCTGCGCCACAGTCCCAGATTTAATGATAATATCGGAACTTATCAGCGGTAGCTAGCTGCCTTACCTCCCGAAAATGATACGCAATCATTTTATCGACAGAGTGCCAACAGTTCCAATTTTTTTATATTGCTGAAACTTATCAACACTAGAATGTCAATAACCTCAGACAATATAAATAATCTAACATCAAAAAGTTTAAAAATCAAGTATTAAATTTAGGACCCTATATAGCAGTTTACACCATATATTCTCAAAAAAACAGTCAGAATGTCATTCCGAACTTGTTTCGGAATCTTACCACCGACAAGACTCTAAAACAAGTTCAGAGTCTGCCCTGAATTTATTTTTCAGGGCAGACAATTTTAATTAAACTGGGATATAAACCCCTAAATTTTTAAAGATTTTGAATCTATAATCTCATTTGCACCAATAATTTGAGACGACAAATCCGTTTTTATTATGCTGTTTGAAGCTACTACACAGTTTGAAAGTCTAATATTTGTACCTATTACAACATTATCCCAGATAATACTGTTTTCTATTACAGAATTTTCGCCAATACTTGAATACTTACCTATAACAGAATTCCCGACAAATTTTACAGATTTTGGGATTACAGCATCTTCAGCTATATAAGAACCCGAATCTGTATTAACTATCGGGGCATGAGAAAATTTGCATTCTCCGTTAAACAAATCCTGCGTAGATTGTTTATACTGCTCTAAAGTTCCAATATCACTCCAATATTCTGAGACCTTAAATGTATTTATGGCATGCTCTTTTAACAATTTCGGAAATACATTTTTAGCAAAATCATAAAACGTATTTTCCGGAATATAATCAAAAATTTTATAGTCAAATATATAAATTCCGGTATTTATAAAATTACTTTTTGCCTCATTTATATAAGGTTTTTCCTGAAATTCCGTTATAAAACCGTTTTCATCAGTAACAACAACACCGAAATGCGAAACTTCTTCAGGATAAATCCGTTTTATACCGATAGTTGCAATCGCACCTGAATTTTTATGAATTTCAATACCTTTTTTTAAATCAGCATTAGAAAGACCGTCTGCTGACATAACTATAAATGAACTTCCTTCATCAAAGAAAAATTGACATTTTTTTACCCCGCCGGCAGTTCCTGATAATGTTTCTTCCTTTATATAATTAAAATTTATACCTGAATTGTTGTTTTTATATCTTTCTATAATTTTATCTGACAGATAATATGTATTACATATTACATCTTTTACACCTGTATCAAGTAAATTTTCAAATAGTATATCCATTACAGGTCTGTTTGCAATCGGGACAAGAGGTTTTGGGACAAACTTTGTCAAAGGATCAAGTCTTGATCCAACTCCAGCAGACATCACCATAGCTTTAATAATCCCACTCATAATATCTGATTTTACTACAGAAAATAATTTATTGCAAATTAAAAATCAGGTTGTATAATTAATTATGTGAAAAGTATACGGGCTTATAGCTCAGTTGGTAGAGCAGTTGACTCTTAATCAATTGGTCGAGGGTTCGAGCCCCTCTGAGCCCAATTTAATAGAAATATATACGGTAATTCAAGAGGGGTGTCCGAGAGGTTTAAGGTGCAATCTTGGAAAGGTTGTGTGGGAGTAATTCCACCGTGGGTTCGAATCCCATCCCCTCTGTTTTTTTATTAAATTATAGGTTTATTTATACTGTTTTAATGTCAGTTAAAAAATACCCTGATAATTTTGTATATACATTGGGCTTTTTCTTTATCTAAATTTTTTACTTCTTCAATAATTTTACTTTTGTAATCAATATCACTATTAAGGTGCTCAAATGCTGTCAATTCTTCGAAAGTTATATTGAAAGTTCCCAGCAGTGCAATAACTGTTTCAAAGGAAGGAAAATTTTTCCCTGTTTCTAGTTTACTCAGCTGACGTGGTTCTATATTTAATTTTTCAGCAAGATAATCTTGAGTAAATTTTTTTTGTTTCCTCAGTTCTTTTATCCTTTTGCCTAATAGTAATTTTTTATCCAATTGAAATCTCCTTTTCTATATTAATAGGCCAAACAAATACTTATAAGGAACTTAATGACTATTTTTAATTATTTTACAGAACTATATATTGACTTTATTTGATGAATTGTTTATTATACATAAGTGGTTAAAATTAAGGAGACAAAGATGCTAAAGTTTCAGAATTCAAAACTTACAGGCTTTACGCTGGCGGAAGTATTAATTACTCTTGCAATTATAGGTGTAGTTGCAGCTCTTACAATGCCTGCGGTGGTTAACAGCTATAGACGTTTGACAACAGAAGTAAAGCTTAAAAAATTTTATTCAATATTTACAGATGCAATCAGGCGCAGTGAAATTGATAACGGACCGAGTTTGGAGTGGACAGATTTAATTATATGATATGTACTGAAAGAAATATTGCTAGTTATACAGATGGCAGAGTAAGTAATTTTTTCCCTTATGGTGTTAACTGGTGTACCAGTATAGCACGTTGTCGTTCTTTGTGTATAAGTGAGGGGAAACGTTGTACTGCTTATTTAGAAAAATTAGACTGGAAAATCCCTAAAGATTATCCGCATAAATTGAGATAGCACTGTGCAGGTTGAATTTGTCTTCTCATTTTATGTAACAGTTAATTTACTAACATAAAAAAGTCCAAAATTTTAAACTTTGTTTATATAAAACACTACAGGATAGATTGCGGTATACTTTATGAAAAATGAGATTGAGGAAGGAAATTTAATATGTGATCAAAGTTTCTATAGTGGTAAAAAACATTATGTGCAGAATTTTTTAGTAATTTATATTTCCCTTTAAAATATTCTTTTTGGTGATCAGGGATGAAAATTTTATCATTATCAGAAAGAATTGCGCAGTCAAAATTCATAATATTATTATTTTTTTTTGATAATTCTTCCAGTTTTTCTAATTCTTCAAAACAGCTTTCAAAAGACCTTTGTGACGAATTTTCATTGAAATATTTTAATTCCTCATCATCAATTACAAGATAATTTTTTCTGAAATCTATATAATTATCCAAATTGAGATTTTTGAATACTTTTCTGATATTATCGGGGATTCCAAAATATTCATCGGTAAATAAGGGATTCCCGTTGATTGCGATTTTACATAGCGTTTCCGGCAGTTTGTCCTGAATAAGTCCGGCAGTAAACACACCGGCAGAATAGGCAATGAGATAATATTTTTCATAGACTGAAAAATCAAAATTAAAATCTAAGTTTGAGTAATCCCAGCATATTAAAACATTTTTTGAAGATTTCATATTCTTAAACTGTATATCATCACATCCCCAGCCGGATAAGAATATGATAAGTTCATTACTGGTATTATTAATTAATTTGATTTTCATATATTTATTATATCAATAAAAAGATATAATTACTAATATTCTCATAGACTATTTTTTTATTTTTACTTCTTGTCAAAAATAAAATAGTCATATAAAATAGGTTAACAAAAGGAGGAATTGGAAATGAAAATCACACAGGTAAGAAATGCAACAATTATCATTGAATATGACAATACAAAATTTCTTGTTGACCCGTGGCTTATGCCAAAGGATTATATGGCTGGTTTTGAGACTGCAGTGAATGCGGATGTTCGTCAGCCAAGAGTCGCTCTCCCTTTTAATATTGATGAAATTATTGATGTAGATGCTGTTATCGTTACGCATATTCATCCTGACCACTGGGATGAGTTTGCGGAAAATGCACTGAATAAAAATATAAAAATTTTTGTACAGTCTGATGTAGACAAAGATTATATTTTGTCAAAAGGTTTTCAAAATGTAGAGATTTTATCTGTAGATGGCACGCAGTATAAAAATATAACCTTATACAAAACTCCAACACAGCATGGCAAACGGGAAATAATGAAACCGTTATGTGCTTCAATAGGTATGCCTTATGATGCCATGGGAGTTCTTTTTAAATCGGCTGATGAAAAAAAATTATATATAGCTGGCGACACAATATGGTGTAATGAAGTTTTACTAACACTGGAAAAATATCTTCCGCAAATAATTGTTGTAAATGCATGTGCAGCAACAGTCTTAAATGGCGAACGTTTAATTATGAATATTGAAGATATAAAACAGGTTTTAAAAAATGCCCCGTATGCAACGGTAATTGCAAGCCATATGGATACCGTAAGTCATTTGACAGTTACAAGAAAAGATTTAAAAGAATTCAAAGAGAAATATAATATTCATAATCTATTGGTACCCGATGATGGAGAAAGGATGAGTTTTTAAAAAGACTTTAAAAGGATATCAAAGTTTAGAGTATAAAAGTATCTATTATTCTGATAATACCATTTATTATATAGCTGTTATGATTAAAGACTCAAAAATAGTATATATATGAATATTTTACCAACAAAAATTAAATAAGCGTGTGTTCCACTCCCTCATGGATACTTAAGCGTAAGCCTAACCCACATCTTATTAAATACTTCAGACTAAAATTTCAAATGTCTTTGCCAAAAATAATCAAACCATTCGTACAAGTTTAAATACACCCTAAATTTCCGCCATATAAGGCATACAACCAAAAGTCGAGGGATTGGACTTCAACGGACACTTCGTGGACTTTTCAAGTAATTTGGTTTGATTATTTTTGGACACTTCCGACAGGTTAAAATCTAAATACAAAGCCACTTTAAGGGGTAAAATCATTTTAACCGTACAGGATTGAAATGTCTGGTTTAATACAACATCCACACAGGGCGGTTTTTTAATTTTGCATCTGCACTAATTCTTGTTATGCGGACTAAAAAACGGATATCGTAGTCCATAGAGTAAAAGGCTCTGAATAAAATTCCCTGATAATACCAAATTTACAGTGTGTTTTTAGACATTTACAGTGAAAATTGAAAAATATTCAAACTGTATAACAATTATATTGAGTTTTTTGGTTAAATTCCCTAAAGGAGTTTTCAGGGATTTAACAGCGAAAATGTCAAAATGAGTATGCTTTGGATTCAATTAACTATTTGCAAAAAAATCTGCCTCTTTCAAAATACAAATATTACATCCTTTACTGTTATATTCCATTGCTTTTCGAACTTTTGTTCCGTAGTTCCCATGTGCATAGGCCTGGCTTTCATAATCTCCGATTATCAAAATATCAGTTGATTTTTTCAATCCAGCATCAATAATCCCGCCCTTTTCTTTAATTAGTTTTTCTACAACTCCTTTTTATCCGTGCGAAAAATTTCCGCTTAAACATACGTGTTTATTCTGAACACAGGAAATTTGTTCTTTTAATGAGTCTAAAGGGGATAGTATTGAGTTTATTATTTCTATTAATGAATTTGACTCTTTTTCAGTAATTATGCCGTCCTCTAAAACAGTTGCAAACAACGACGAAATATGATTATACGGATAGTATTCACTTAAATGAATATTATTATATAACCATTTAATAAGATTTTCACCTTCTTCTGTAGAAATTTTATTATCTACAATAATTCCTTTTAATATTCCCCTCAGTTCCTGTAATGAATTTGTAATAGGTGAACCCATAATTGTTTCATAGTATTCTCTTACAATAGATTGTAATTCATTAACTTCATCTACCGTAATCACGTTATCTTCAAGAATCTTTGGTTCAGTTTCAACTTGTTTTTCGGTAATTCCATGAACTTTTATACACCAGTCCTGAAAGCCGTCCTCCGGATTTATAAAAATATTTTTCTCTGGAAAAACAGGGTCTCCTGATGGGTAATATTCGCTCAATAATCCAAGCTGACAGATTGATTTGTTTTTTGCATTTGCATATTCGACGTCAAAATATAAAACTTTTTTCATATTTACTCCTATTAAATTGCTTCTGCACTTGCGACTAAATTTTTTCCTGTATCAATACTATTTATGTGATTTATCAGTTTATCGAGTTGTTTTTGCGGATTTTTGAACCAATCAGTCGACCATATTCTATAAATTTTCCAACCTAAACTTTCCAAAACTTCCTGTCTAAGTCTATCTCTATCCCTTGCAGTAGCACAAGAATGATACGCAGCTCCGTCACATTCAATTCCTAATAAAAAGTGTCCAGGATTATCCTTGTCTCTTATAGCTAAGTCAATTTTGTATCCAGAACAACCAACCTGTGATTTAACGGAATAGCCTTTTTCTCTTAATGCATTACATACAGATTCT
This sequence comes from Candidatus Gastranaerophilales bacterium, assembly GCA_944326015.1. Taxonomy (GTDB): domain Bacteria; phylum Cyanobacteriota; class Vampirovibrionia; order Gastranaerophilales; family Gastranaerophilaceae; genus Stercorousia. The sequence continues at coordinate 13,969 of CALVCJ010000018.1, read as the reverse complement.
TCAAAAGGAGAATCAAAACTATCATCCGCACTGCTTGTAATACTTTGTTTTAATGCAATTTCTCCCCGTTCTGCAAAATCTAAATACCATTGAAGAAGCTGTACTCCTCTTTTATTTGTCTTATCCATGTTAAAATCAGATGCTTTAATTCCGCTGAAAACTTCTACCATATTTCTAGCACGGGTAATAAGCACATTTAAACGTCTTTCTCCACCATCTTTATTAATTGGACCAAAATTCATTGGAAGAGTGCCGTTTTGATTTTTAAAATACCCAACGCTAATCATAATAACGTCTCTTTCATCTCCCTGAATAGATTCTAAGTTTTTTACAAAAAAGTATTCAGATTTGTTATCACTGAAAAAGTCTTCACAACTTGGATCTTGTTCTCTTAATTTTTCAATTTCGGCTTCTATAAGGCCTTTTTGTTTAATATTCAATGTTGCCACACCCAAGGATAAATCAGGATGTTTTTTAGCATGTTGCATAACAGCTTTAGCAACAATCTGAGCTTCTTCTAAACGCTTATTTTCTTTTGTCGTATCCGTTGGTTCGTGATAGAAGAATTTTATTCCTAAAGTTTCACTATCTTCAATACAGCTTGGAAAAGTATATAATTCCTGATATAAATGTTTGTTTGAAAATGCAATTAAATACTCGTGTTTGCTTCTATAGTGCCATTTAAGCATACATTGAGGAAAACCTGACGTTGTACATTCATCTAAAATACTATCCAAGTCAACTCTTTCAGACTCATTGTTATTGTCTGTATCTTCATCTTCAACCTCCTCATCATCACTGTCGACTACTGTTTTAAAGAAGGATGTTGGAGGCAATTGTTTTGTATCACCTGCAACAACAAGCTTTTCGCCTCTTATGATTGAACCGATACAATCTTCTGTTGTTAATTGACTTGCTTCATCAAATATTACAACATCAAATTTAAAAACTTCAGGGTCAAGTAATTGTGCAACAGTTGAGGGACTCATCATCAGACATGGTTTTAATGCTAAAAATAAATGTGGTATGCTTTTTACCATTTGTCTTAAAGATTTTCTGAATTTTTGAAGTTTACTAAATCGTTTTAACTCGTTGGTTTCTTTATTGAATTCTTCTTTTGCAAGCATAGCATTAGATACAAGTTTTGATATTAATCGCACCTTTGCAGATTCTATTTGATTTTTATCAAGATATTTAAATTCTTTCACAAGATTATTCTGATCCAAAGAATTAAAAACTTTTAAACTTGGTATATTTTTGAATACATAACCGTTTAGCCATATTCTTAAGAATTGCGTTTCAAAAGCTTTATCATATTCTTCTATCGGAATGTTGAATTCTATACATTTATTGAAAAATTCTAAAAGATCTGTATCAATTATCTTATCATAGATGTTTAGATATTTAAACCATAAAGTTAAATCTTCCGAAGAACCTAAAATAGCGGATATTTTTTCTTTTAATTTTAGGAATGCAACTTCCTCATAGTTATGTGAAAAAGCTTTCGTGCAATCCAGTTTGGTAAGTTTGCTTATTGTATCAAAATATATTTTTAAATCATTGCTAAAATTTGTAATTTTTTGAAGAAGATTTTGAATTTTATCATAATTTATTCCTTCAGAATTTAATTTAGTAAGAATATCTCCATTGAAATACTTTCCAGATTCTATAAGTTCTTTAAATTTTAATAAATATTGACTCTTGTTTTTAATATTGTTTTCATTCGGATTGTTTTTATCCCAAACATTATCGTATAAATCAGTTGCAACAGTATCGCATGCTTCCAATTTTTCTATCCAGTTTTTCAGTTCTTTAATATTATTTAAATCGTTAACCAATTCATCAAGATTTGGTTTATAATTATTCGTATAATATGTTTTTATAAATTTACAATCTCTATAAAATTTAAATGAAATTCTTGAGAAAAATTTGTCCCTGTATATTGAAAATTTTTGTATCAGATTTTCAATGTCTTCATTTAAAATCCCTAAATTATATTTGTCTCTGATTCTGTTTTTATAAATATTAAATTGTTTAACAGTATTGCAAATTAGCTTAATATCATTAGCCATTTTTGTATTATTTTCAGCAATATTATCAAGTGCGGAATTCGGTATTTGTAAAACTATATTGGCAATAGCAATCAAATTTTGAATTTGTGAAAGTTTAACAATATTTTTTGTTAAAAGATACTCTTGTAACTCTCTTATATTTTTAGTTAAATTATCAAGGGTATCTAAAAAACTTTTTAAATGTTTTTTTAGTTGAATTTTTTCTTCAAATTCAATATCCCGAATTTCACATCCATACCAAGGGAAAAGTTGTGGATTTCCCAACCTTTGTAAAATTTCTTTTATATCTTTAAACAAGTTTTTACAGTAGGAAAATTTTTCTAAATTCCAATTATTATAATCAGTAAAAATATATTCAAAATCGGGGATTGAAGAATTATGTAAAACTGTTCCAATTGCATCAAAAGGTTTATAATTTAATACTCCAACCGGAGTATGTAATTCATTAGTATATGTTTTCAATGATTTTATATCAGATGCTAATTTAGATAATGATCCTTCATCGTAATCTCCAGTATAGTTATATTCAAGTGTATTTTTTAATTCATCAATAACTCTTTTTCTGTTTGTCTTATTACTGTGCAATTCAAGACAAAATGGTGCAAGACCATTTTTATCTAACCTGCTTTTTACAACATCTAAAGCTGCAATTTTTTGACTTACAAATAAAACCCTTTTATTTTGGGATAATAATTCTGCAATAATATTGGCAATAGTTTGACTTTTTCCTGTCCCTGGAGGTCCTTCAATTACAAGATTATTCCCTTGCTTTACTACTTGAATTGCCTGCTGCTGTGAAGAATCCGCATCTAAAATTTGGTAAGTATTTTGAGGTTTTACTCTTTCATCTAATTCTGCTAACGGACATATAGCATCCGTTGAAACCTGTTTTTCCTCATTCAAACCACAGATGGTTTTTACTAAATCGTTACACTTAATTAAAGCTTGATAGGTGTCAATATCTTTATACATCACAAATTTTGCAAAAGAAAAAAGCCCTATATATATATTATTTAGAAGTTTCCATCTTGATTGTTGTTTTATTTTTTCTTGTACTTTCGAGAAAATCTCAATAGGATTTATCCCGTCTTCATCAAAATGGATATCTTCAAGATTAATTCCAAAATCACGCTTTAACTTTAAGGTTAAAGCCGGATTTAAGATGATGGAATCTTCATTATATTTAATTGTATAAGGCTGTCCAATACTTTTTCTTTTTATCTCGATTGGAATAAGTATCAAAGGGGCTTCAAGTTTTTCATCGGAATTATCAGCTTCATACCAGATTATACTACCTAAAGTTAAAAACAATACATTATAACCTAAATCATCATTTGTAGATTTTGCAGTTGCACTAATCTTACCAAGTGCTTTATTCAAATCTGTTTCAGAGAGTTTTGTTTGTAAATATTTATCAAGATGCTTCTTTTCAAGGTTATCAATTTCATACTCTTTAAACTCTTGTATCTTAAATTCAATTCCCTCATTAAGTTCTTCTAATGATTTCTTTTCTTCTTCCGAGATTTCAGAATCATTGACTTTAACTGGTAAAAATTCCATTGTTTGCAGATTTTGGACCAAAGCCCGATATACTTCCGGAGGTTGTTCATCAATAATACGAATAGTAGAAAATTTGGAAAATTTAAAACTTAGAAGCCTGTTACGTTTAGATAAATCAATTAATTTTTCTTTCCACTTGTATATACGTCTATCAAGACTTTTTTCTTGTTTTTGTTCAAGTTCAGCTTTATGAGAATTGTTTTTCGCAAGTTTTTCAGAATATTCTATTTTAACCCCACAATATTCACAAAATTTTGAATCATTAGTTATATCTTTACCACAATTATTACATTTCATATATTTCCCCTTATTAGTTCCGCAATAATATTTAATTATAACAAAAACTCTATTTTTAAGTTTATCTATTTAGTTTTATTAATATTTATTATCCATTCGGCTATTTGATAATATTTGTGTTAATGACTTGAAGTCTCTGTCCGTAAGTGACATAGTTCTTGCTTACAATATATGTAAGAAAGGATTTACAATATGGTTAATAAATTGATAGAAAATTATGATAAATTAAATGATAAACTTAAAGGACGCTCGAAATGTTCAGCCTTTGAATGTGCTGTGTTATGTCGATATTTGATAAAACTAATTGACAACTTTAATATCAACAAAAGTGAATTTAGCTTTTTTTACAGAGATCTAATTAGTATGCTGGATTTACCCAGAAGTAAGTGTCCTAAATATCACGAGTATTTAGATTACAATGAAGAACTAAATTTTAGAAGCACCTTAAAACAAATTATCATTGCCAAATTGGAAAAGTTGACATATAAAAAATCTTCACTCAAGAATAAAATTGAATTTGTTTCAAATTTATATAATTTAAATGGTATAGAACAAGAAATAGTTTCATTTTACATATTTAAAGTTATCAATCGTTGTGTTGACGAACTCCATAAATATTTTGATGGTTTTTTATATGAGGAATTTGAAATTTTTGGAATTCAAGTATTGGAATTAAAAATTTGGACATTGAACCGAATAAAAAAAGAATTATTTAAAAAAGGGGTGTTTATAAAACAGGGAATCAACGATAGTAAATTCGTTTTGAATAGTAAAATTCTTGAAGTATTTGGCAATCCGGAAATTAAAACAAAAAACCAGATTAAAAATCTTCTGCTTGGTAAGAGCCAAAAGACTGAACTTAATTGGAAAGATTTTGAGCATTTGACAAAAGAGCAGAATATTGCTTTAAATATCTTGACTTCAGCGATTAAAAACCACGCTAAAGGAATAAATATTCTGCTTTACGGTTCTGTCGGAACAGGCAAAACCCAGTTTGCGAAACTTATCGCAAACAAAGCAAAATGTGATATGTATTTAGTTTCCGCAGAATTTATGGACAAAGAAGCCTCAAGAAAAGACCGACTGAGCGATTTATCATCAAAACAAACAATCCTTTCAAAATCCTCAAACTCATGCCTGTTGTTTGATGAAGCTGAAGATGTTATGAACAGAGGATTTACTGAATTTGGGAGTGCATCGAAGGCTTACCTGAACACGCTGATTGAAGAAACACCTATTCCGATTTTCTGGACGACAAATAATATTTATGATGTTGATCCGGCGTTTTTGCGTAGAATGACTTATACTGTCGAGTTTGAAAAATTGACAGATGACATCCGCCTGAATATTTGGAAACGGGTTATTCGCAAAAACAAATTTAAAATAGATAACAAAAAACTTGTGGAATTAAACAAAAATTACGAAATCCCGCCGTCATTGATTACAAATGCTGTTAAGACAACAAAACTTATTAACGGTTATCAGGATGATTTTGAGATCTTTGTTGAAAATGTTGCAAAAGTTGCGACTAAAAAGAAAAATGTTAAAAAGAAGAAAGAGTTTGAAATGAAAGAATATAATGACAATCTCGTAAATACGGATTTGGATATAAAGGATTTGACCGCAAAAATAAAAACTTGCGGGAAATTGAATTTTTCCTTATGTCTTTATGGCGAACCCGGAACCGGAAAAAGTTTGTATGCAAGATATTTGGCCAAAGAACTCAGGGTTGAAGTAATAATGAAACGTGCAAGTGATTTGATTTCAAAATACGTCGGCGAAACTGAACAAAATATTGCAGATGCATTCGCTGAAGCCAAATCGAAAAAAGCAATGTTGATTTTTGACGAGGCAGATTCATTTTTGCAAAACCGAAGTAATGCCGTAAGAAACTGGGAAATCTCACAGGTGAATGAGATGCTGACGTGGATGGAAGCTCACGAATACCCGTTTGTATGTACGACGAATTTGCTTGACACGCTTGATGAAGCTAGTTTGAGGCGGTTTACGTTTAAAATCAAATTTGATTTTATGACAAAAGAGCAGGTAAACACAGCGTTTGACCACTTTTTCGGGATTAAAAATGCGGATGTAAGTATAAAAGGCTTGACTGCCGGCGATTTTGCAACAGTGAAAAAGAAAGCTGATTTCTTATGTATAACTGATTTAGACGAACTTCCCAAGATGCTTGAAGATGAAGTTAGGGTCAAAAAGTCTAAAGAGTTGCAGAATTCTGTGGGGTTTTAGTTATTTACGCAAAAGATAATGTGTAGCCCGCCCTTTGCCTGTTTTCTTCAGTATTTTCTTATCTATTAAGTCGTTAATATCCAAATTTGCGGTATCTTGTGAGCAGTTACACATTTTTGCCCACTTTGTTGTTGTAAGATTACCTTCAAAATTATCCATAAACCGATTTAGAACTTTAATTTGTCTTTCGTTAAAAACTAAATTAGAATTTTTCTGCCAGAATTCGGCTTTTTGTAAAACTTTATCCGTAATTTCACCGTTTGATTGAATAGCAATAAGAAGATTTTCCAAAAACCATAATAGCCAATTTGTTATATCCATTGAACCTTTTTGAGTTTTTTCCAAAACTTCATAATAGCTTTTTCTGTTTTTCTGAATTTGTGAGGACATTGAATAAAAACGGAATTTGCTGTCATCACTTCTTGCAAGAATCATATCCGTTAAGGCTCTTGCAATTCTTCCGTTTCCGTCATCAAAAGGGTGTAAAATTACAAACCATAGATGCACAATGCCGGCTTGAATTAGAAAATCTGTTTCTTTATCCGTATTAATATAGTTGATGAGTTCATTCATCTCTCCTTCAAGTAATCCGGCTTTTGGTGCTTCATAATGAATTTTCTCTTTTCCCTCATAACCTGAAATAACCTGCATCGGTCCAAGTTCGTCAGTCCTGTATCCTCCGACATTGATTTTATACATACCGCTGTAACCTGTCGGGAAAAGTGCTGCGTGCCATCCTATAAGTCTATCCTTTGTCATTTCTGAGGGATAATTTTGAGTTGCATCAAGCATCATTTCTACAACACCCTCAATATCTCTTGATACAGGTGTTTCGCCGCCAATGTCAATGCCAAGTCGTCTTGCAATAGATGAACGAACCAAATGTTTATCTAAAATTTGGCCTTCTATTTCAGATGATTTAATAATGTTTTCTGTCAAAACCTGTAATAGTGCATTATTTTTGACATCAAAACCAAGAGAATCCATTTTACCAAGTAAATACCCTTGTGATTTTTTGATTTCTAACAATAAATTCTGAATTTTTTCTCCGCACCATCTAAAGCTGTGCCAATCTGCATTTTGATAGATATATCTCATGTTTTCTCCGAATATTATACGGATATTATACCACATTTTCTCCGAATTATGCAAGTTTATCTGAAAATATTATTTATTAAATTTATAGATTGATTGTATCTTTGTTAACTTAAGCTGTTCAATTCCTCCTATAGAATTAACAGACGGAGAGGATAGATGTCTTTGAAAATTCTCATCCGTTATTTGATACAAGGTTTTATTTAATCTTTTGTTCTTTAAGTCTGTTTTTAGTAATTCTGAACATAGTTTTTCTATTATTGAATCTATATATGGGATATTTTTGGGTAATTTTCCCCAACACAATACAACATCTTTAGGTAAATCATCAAAATTTATTTCACATTTATAGTTCTTCAAATATTCTTTTGTATAATATTTGCAAACAAAATCAACTCCGGAAATTCTTATGGGAAATAAGTTTAAAACAATAATTTTATTATATCCTTCTTTATTTGCAAATTTGATAGCATTTCTAGCGGTGTCATCGCTGCTTTTGGGATTTGCAAAACTTGGGTTAAACATTATAAAGCCTAATGCTTTTTCGGAATTTTGAGAATCTGATTGCCAGCTTGCAATTAATTTTGTTCGATTTTTACAGCAAATGTCATCAATTTTAACTTTTGCTTCAAAATTAATTTTTTTACCCTTATTATCATAAAATTTTTGAATTTGTTTTAATTCTTCTTTATTAAAGGTATCACTAAAAGAAGCATCTACTTTGACATCTAATAATTTATTCTTATCAATTTTTATTTTCCAGGTATACATTGCGTTCCTTTTTTTTCTTATTTTTATCTTAACTCTGCACTCTGTCCAATTCGGACGCAGCTTAAACTTTGTTGTGTTCCATTCATCGCTCTTGTTGCATATGTTTTCAAGTCCAATGATACAAAAAAGTATCATTACTGACTTTTTATTTATACTGAAAATTTTATAAAAAATTCAGAATAACTAAATTATAATTTATTTTATACTGATTTACATCGTTTGAAATCAGTATAAAATTATGTAGTTTTAGAAGCTTTATTTGTACCATTAATTTAATTCAAGTTACAAATAAGGTGGGAATATGGATAAGAAAAAGCTTCTGGGACGAAGGATTAAAGAACTAATTAAGCAAAAAAATATTAGTCAGGAAAAACTAGCAGAACTTGTTGGTATTGAGCCGACCGCCTTAAGTAATATAGTCACAGGTAGGAATTATCCGTTAATGTCGACCTTAGAAAAGATTTTACAAGTTTTGGGTGTTAACTTTTCCGACGTCTTTAATTTTGAACATCAGAATGATAATGAAAATTTACAAGCAGAGATTGAACAAATATTGAATAATAATCCCGAACGAATGAAAGATTTTTATAAAATAGCAAAAGCTTTGGTAGAGTAGGACACAATTCTTTTCAATGACTTGAAAAAACTTTTAAAAAGAGTGTTAATTGAGTACGTCCGCATAAGACGTACTTATATTTTATACTTATTACAGATAAGGAAATTTTGACATGAAATATTTAATCAGAGCAAACAAAGTAGTCTTCAGCGGTAATATGCAGATGATTATGAAGTACATTTCGGATTTTTACAAATCGGAAACTAAAGAATGGACTGGCAAAAACGGTGAATGGACTGATTTAGGAAAGTTTAAGACTTTTATAGAATCAATGGGATATTCAATCAAAGACAAAATCCCTTCAAATTGCCGTTGTGAAGGCACAGCTGTTACAAATGAAGAATTTAGAAAAATCTGGGGAGAATGTAATTTTAAGATTAAAGCTGTTGCCGAAAGATTACACACAGACGAAAGAACTGTTGCACAAATAGTTAGAAAAATGAAATTGAGGAAATAATTATGTACGAAATCAAAGGAAAATATACATCAGCAAAAATTTTTACAGAAAGTGAAGATACAGATGTAACAGAACAAACGCTTGCTGTTTGTAATCATCCTATATTTAAGGATTGTCAAATTAGGATTATGCCTGACTGTCATAAAGGCAAAGGCTGTACAATAGGATTTACTGCTGAAATACCGAAAAGCGGTGAAATTATTCCAAATATAATAGGAGTAGATCAATTTTGCGGAATGCATGTTATAAAATTGAGCGATAACGATATTACAAACGATTATGAAAAACTGGATAAAGTTATTCGCAGGAATATTCCTTTTGGCAGGGACGGGAGGAAAAGATTCAGCGAACTTGTACCGGAAGAATTTATTGAAAAAACAAAAAAGATTTGTAAAGACATTCTGAAAGATAATTTTGTAAACCATGTTAATAAAATCGGTTCGTTAGGCGGCGGAAATCATTTTATTTCTTTAGAAAAAGGTTCAACCGGAACATATTTGATAATTCATAGCGGCTCAAGAAATATTGGGCTGAAGCTGTCAATTCATTATCAAGATTTAGCAATCACAAAAAATTGTTATGGGGAGGGTGAACTAAAACAGCTTTCATTTTTGACAGACAAAGATGCACAGGATTATTTGACTTGTGCTAAATATTGCCGGGAATATGCAAAATTAAACCGTAAAATTATGGCACATGATATTATGATTGGAATGCGTTGGAAAGCATAAGATGAATTTGAAACAGTTCATAATTACATTGGAGAGGATAGAATTATTAGAAAAGGTGCCATCTCTTGTTATAAAGGGGAAAAAGTACTGATTCCACTAAATATGGCGGAGGGTTCTTTGATTTGCATTGGCAAAGGAAATCCGGATTGGAATAATTCTGCTCCGCATGGTGCAGGCAGGGCTTTATCAAGAATGCAGGCAAAAGACCAATTGACCATGCAGGAATATAAAAAACAACTGTCAGGGATTTTTTCAAGCTGTATTTCAACGGCAACACTTGATGAAGCCCCGATGGCATATAAAAACAGTACAGAAATTATAAAAGCGATTGAACCTGCTGCTGAAATAATTGATCATTTAAAACCTCTGTATAACTTTAAAGCTAAAGAATAAATATGTCCGTACTTGACGTATATTTATGTTAGAATATTTCTAAAAGGAGTTTCAATATGGAAGATAAACCAAGATATTCAAGAGTTTCGGATATTATTGATCTGATAATTTTTATGCTTTCAAAATTGAATGGAGTTTCCTTGAAGGATATTCAGGAACGTTTTGGAGTTTCCAGACGAACAGCAGAAAGAATGCGTGATAGTGTTTTGTCTATATTACCACAAGTTGAAGAAATTCAAACCGATGAACGTTGCAAACGTTGGGGATTTACAAATTATTCGTTGAATGAACTTGTGTCATTTTCGAATAAAAATATTGCGTTTTTGGAAAATTTGAAACCGACATGCGATAAACTTTCGCAGGCAGAGCTTGATGAAATTTTGACAAAAGTTAAGGCTCTTAAATACAAACATACAAAAATGGATGAAGCACAGGTAGAGTTACTGCTTCAGTCAGAAGGTTATGCGGTTCGTCAGTCACAGAATTATAAAGTTGATTTGAATGTTGTTTCTGTAATACGTCAGGCGATTAAAGAAAACAGAAAAATCCAGACTGAATACAAAGATAAAGTCAGGGTTTTAGAGCCTCTTGGCTTAATTTACGGGGAAAAAGTTCACTTGATAGCAAGAGAAAATGCAAAAGGGCAGGACGAATACAACTATATTTTACATAAACTTAAAAATGTTGAAATTCTTGCAGAGAAGTTTGATCCGAAAGGTTTTGATTTGCAAGAATTTTCTAAAAAATCTTTTGGAGTTTATTTCGGTGAGGTTTATGATGTTAAATTAAAATTTATCCCGGAATCAGCGGAAGATGTTTTGAACTATAACTTCCACCCAACACAAAAAATGAAGCAGCAGCCTGACGGTAGCGTGATTGTGACTTTTAAAGCAAGCGGCGACAAACACATTATCTGGGACCTTTTCAAATGGGGATATGCAGTCGAAATCCTCGCTCCGAAAGTTTTGAAAAAGAAATATAAAGATTATATTGATGAGATTAGAAAGAAGTTTTAAGCATACCCCCGTAATTGACATAGCTTCTTGTTAATATAAATAATAAGGAGGTCAAAATGCTTGAGAATACAGTTATAATCGGAGTTGGCAGGGGCGGTTGCAATGCTTTATCTAAAGTTAAACTCAAAATCGAAAAACTTTTCGTTGATACGGATAAGAATGTTGTCGAAAAGTATTCAGGTTTTTGTATCGGGCTGAAAACCTGTAATAGCTTGTCCTCGGGCGGCGATGTGGTTAAGGGTGAATTAGCTTTCAGGGAAAGCAAGTTACAGATTTTGAACAGAATAAAGGAGTTTTCAAACTTGGTTATTATTGCACCTCTTGGCGGCGGAACTTCTTGCGGTGCAACAAAACAGCTTGTTGATTTGGCTTTGGATAATAACAAGTCAGTGAAAGCCTTGGCAAGTATGCCGTTTGAGTGGGAAGGAAACCGCCGCAAACATCACGCAGTTGAAACCGTTTCGTATATTAAAAATTTGTGCGAAGTCATAGACGTTGAATTTGATCCTAAAAAATATCCCTCTCAAATCAGTATGACTGATATTTTTAATCTCTTGGACGAAAAATATATTGAAGCTATTGAAAAGATTTGTGTTTGACGGCTTGAAAAATACCTGATAAAGAGCAATGCTTGTATTGGAGATATTTTCAATGAAAAGCAGCCGAACAGAATTGGAAAACGAATGGAAAAAGATTTTTGACACAGACTTGCCAAAACACGTTCATAAGGCTTATGCCGAAAAGTATATTAAATGGCAAAACGAAAACAAAGGTTTTGAAAAATCCCTACAAAAACAAATCGACAAACTTGTTGAGAATTACGAAAAAGGAATCTCTGCATTTACCCCATCTACCCCTTTCGAGATAAAAAACGGAACAAAACTCATTCGGGAATTCAAAGGAATCAAATACGAAGTTATAAAACTAGACAGCGGTTATGAATTCTCTGGCAAAATATATAAAAGTCTTTCTTCAATTGCAAATGAAATTACAGGAACCCGCTGGAATGGAAAGAAATTTTTCGGATTGGTAAAATGAAAAAATTAAAAAACAAATTTATATCAGCAACTGATTTTAGTCGCGGGAAAGCCTTTGTCAAACCTTTTGGTTGTGATGAAACTTTTTGTATAAATAAAAATGGTGAGGTCCTTTTTAAAACAGAATATTATCCGTTTGGAAGTTTTAACGAAGCCGATCAAGTAATTATTTACAACAACGAATCACTCTGTGGAGTTATAGATAATCGTGGCAAAATCGTTATTCCGTGCGAGTATGATTATATTTATCAGCGACCGGACGGTTACACTCTGGAAAAAGATAATGTCTATAAAATTGTGAAATCAAACTCTAAAACTGCATCTTTTGTTCAGAAAAATGTGACATCCGTACCTTGTACTCCACAGGAAAAAGACGGAAAGTGGGGAATTATTCGAGTTCCAACAACAGAAGTTATAATCCCTTTTGAATACGATTTTTGTGGTTGGTTTCTGGAATATGAACTTGCGGAGGTATGAAAAAGCGGCAAGTGCGGTTTTATAAATCCTAAAAATGAGATAGTTATTCCGCTTGAATATGATCGGGTCGGCTTGTTTGGTTTCAGAGCTGGAATTTGTCTTGTCGAAAAAGACGGAAAATGCGGATTTATAGACAAAAATAACAATTTTGTAATCCCGTTGAAATACGGCTCATCAAGCGGCGAATTCTTTGAGGGAATTGCTTGCGTTGAGGTGAACGAAAAATCCGAAACTTATTACAAATATATTTTTACAAACGATAAAGATGCGTTCTAATGATAACAATTGTGTCTTTGGACTTGATTAATACTGCACAAAGAGCGATGAATGGAGTATGACAAAAGTTTTAAAATGTGCCATATATACAAGAAAATCATCTGAAGAAGGTCTTGAACAGGACTTTAACTCACTTGATGCTCAACGCGAAGCTTGCGATGCTTATATTAAATCGCAAAAACACGAGGGATGGGAGTTAGTCGACAAACAATATAATGACGGAGGATTCTCGGGAGGAACAATGAATCGTCCTGCGTTTCAGGAACTTTTGGAAGATGTTGAAAAAGGCGAAGTCGATGTCGTTGTTGTTTATAAAGTTGACAGGCTAACTCGCTCGTTGATGGATTTTGCAAAAATCGTCGACGTCTTTGACAAACACGAAACTTCGTTTGTATCTATAACTCAGCAATTTAATACAACAACTTCGATGGGCAGATTGACATTAAATATTTTGTTATCCTTTGCTCAATTTGAACGAGAAGTGACAGGTGAAAGAATTCGGGATAAATTTGCGGCATCAAAGAAAAAAGGAATGTGGATAAACGGAAAGCCACCAATGGGTTATATTAAAGTAGACGGTAAACTGGAAATAGAACCAAGTGAAGCCAAAACAGTTAAACTCATTTTTAGTAAATATCTTGAAATGGGAACTGTTCCGGACTTAATAAAATACCTTCAGGGAAATAAAATTTATACCCGCAGCGGCAAAAACTTTTATAAGGGGCATTTGTACAAAATTCTTTCAAATAAAACTTATATCGGGAAAATTGTTCACAAAAATAATGTCTATGACGGACTTCACGAGCCGATAATTGATTTTGAAATTTTTGTAAAAACACAACGGTTTTTAGCTCAAAATGCGTTAATCCGCAAAAATGCTACAAATGCCGCAAGTGGTTCGTTATTAAAAGGAAAACTTTTTGA
>CALVCJ010000017.1 GCA_944326015.1 Candidatus Gastranaerophilales bacterium | reverse complement strand
ATGACACCTGCTGTGTTTCCGAGTTCTGCAGGAACTACTTCCACAACAGAACCTGCAACTTTCATTGCACGTTTCAAAAGAGTTTCTTTCAACGGTGCAAGAAGAAAATCACCTGCTTCTGCAACTCCGCCGCCGACAATAATTTTTTCGGGATTTAAAAGGTTTACAACGCTTGCCATACCTATTCCGATATATTCGCCCATTATTGTAAAAATTCTTTGTGCAACAGGGTCACCTGCTTTTGCAGCTTCGCAGACAATATAAGGTGTAATTGCTCCGCCTTCTGCCATTTCGCGGAATTTAGCGGATTTGCCGCCTCTGATATAATCATTTGCCATAGCGACTATTGAAGGACCTGACGCAAAAGCTTCCAAACAGCCTGTATCACCGCATCCGCATAAAGGTCCGCCATTCATCTGTAATTTTATATGACCAATTTCACCGGCCGCATTTGAAGCGCCTCTGACAAGTTTTCCGTTTACAATCAAACCTGACCCGATACCTGTTCCGACAGTTATACAAATAAGATTTTCACAACCTTTTCCAGCACCGTAATTAAGTTCTCCAAGTGCAGCACATCTTACATCGTTATCGACACGTGTCGGAATATGGAATTCGTCTTCAATAAGTTTTGCAATAGGAACTTCCACCCATCCCGGAATATTCGGAGCATTTCTTACAATTCCCGCTTTATAATCAACCTGCCCGGGAAAACCGAAACCTATTCCTTCAATATCCTTTGTTGAAAGTTTAGTTTCTTCAATTAAATCATGGATAGCCTGTTTAATATTGTTAACAGTATACTCATAGCCCATTTCCGCACGTGTCGGAACAGAGTTTGAATATTTAATTTCACCCTTATCATTAACAAGCGCAATTTTAACATTTGTTCCGCCAACATCTATACCAATTCTGTTCTTTCCCATATTTATTTCTCCCTTTTATCTGTTAGTAATTATTATAGTACAAAAAAGATATATTTATATAAAAAAATATTATTGTAAGGTAAAACTCATTAGTGTACTAATATGATATGGAATTTTAGTATGTAAAAGTGAATAAAAAGTTAGAGCGTCTTATGATTGAAGCTCCATATTTTGAGTGCTAATTAAACAACTTTATTTTCAGTATGCTCTTTATTTTCTTTTTGAACTTCTTTTTTCCCCGGTTTAATTTCAGCAACAGACTCATCCAAAGGTTTATATCCTAAATTTTTCAATTCTTTAGTGTATTTTATTATCGGGTACAATATTGCTCCTGTCAAAGCCAAGCTTGCAGCGACCACACCGCCTAATGCACCTGCGAGAGTTTTAGTAAATTTACCCATTTTTGATTTTGTTTTTATAAGTGATGCTGTTAATGCTCCGCCGGCTATTGCCCCGCCAAGTGTTGCCAGATGTGCAGCCTGTGCGACTTTCTTTTCGGGGTTTGTGTTATATTTTCCGTATTTTTTCTGAACTTCCTGAACAATTTTTTCAAATTTGTCCTGATTTTCTTCGGGGATTGAAAATTTAGTTACTTTACCTGTTTTTGCGTCTTTTGTTTCATATATAATCCTGCCGTCAGCAGTTTTACCTGTTGCAGCAGGCATAAACGGTATTGTTGTATTTGTTGAAATATTTATATCTACCATACTCTGTATAAGTCCTGTAAAAATATTTTTTGCCTGTTTGTTAAGAAAAATTTACTTTTTAAATACTATTCTTTTATTAACATATAAAGTTTGTAAAGCTGTCTGCCGAATTTTTCATCATTAAGCGAATTTATAATATCAGCTTTAATTTTGTCATAAGATTTTTGGTGATTAAATAAATATAATTTATAAACCTCTATATTAAATGCATCGGCAATTTTTACAATTGTTTCTGCAGAAGGATAATTTTTTCCGTTTTCTATTCTGCTTAAATTGTTGGGATCAATTCCGATATTTTCTGCAAGTTTTTCCTGAGACAAATTGCGTTCTCTGCGTAATTCTTTAATTCTTTTTCCAAGTAGGCTTTTAATATTTTCCATATATCACCATTCAATAATAAATTTTAAAAGTAATTAATAATGCATTGTATATAATATACTTGACAAATTAGGCTTAATAGATATAATTATCTATGTATTGCATTAAATTTTGTTGAAAAAGTTATTGTAAAGGGTAGAGAAATGAAAATGAAAAAAGCTTTTACATTAGCAGAAGTTTTAATAACACTTGGAATAATCGGTGTTGTTGCAGCTTTAACCTTGCCTGTTATAGTGCAAAATTATATAAAAGAAACTACTGTAAAAAAAATCCAGCAGAATTTTTCATTATTTGAACAAATAAATAAAATAGGATTAATAGACAATGAAACTTTTTATGACTGGGATGCATCTGTTGATAGAGGAGTTATTGCGGAAAATTTTGTAAAAGAGTTTTTAATTCCCAATACAAAGATTATGAAAAATTGCGGATTTGACAGAAGTGGCGGATGTTTTTCAGCAAAAATATATTATTTAAACGGAAAAGAAGTTGAGTCTTCAACAAAGAATGTTATACAATACCTTGTACTTGGCAATGGAACCTGTATATATTTAAATGCGCAGACCTCAAGCCCTGATGCTAATGGAGGGAATGTAATTGCTGTCGTAATGGACACAAATGGTCTTAGCGGACCAAATAGGGTTGGAAGGGATATTTTTCGAATTTAAAATAGGAAAAGACGGTATTGTAACTTATAAGAATGCTTTTAATCAATCCAGAGAATATTATTTATCACAGGGCAGATGGTACAATTGTAATAAAAAAGCTGTATATGCAGGTTTTAGCTGTATAAATGTTATAATCCAAGATGGATATAAAATAAAAAGAGACTATCCATGGTAATGCTACTTAACTTCCCAGCTTGTACCTTCTTTGGAATCTTTAAGTACAATATTAACTTCATCAAGTGCAATTCTGATTTTATCTGCAATATCCCAGTTTTTTGCCTCTCTTGCTTCTTTTCTGTAAGCTATTAATTCTTCCATTGAATTAAAGTCTTTGCTAAGCTTTTCTGAAACATGTTTAACCGCATTTTTCAATTCATCTTCCGAAATGGTTGCTTTTTCAAATGTAAAACCGAGAACTGATGCAAGTTTATGAAGAATTGTGAAGGCATTTTTATCATCTTTGTTAGCTTTGTTTGTAAGTTCAAACAATACCGCTAAGGCTTTTGATGTATTCAAATCATCGTCCATCGCATCAACAAATGCTTTATATTCATCTGTTTTGGTAATATCCAAGTCCTCATTGATTTTTGTACGCTTAGCGTTAAGCATTCTCTTAACTCCTGCCTGAGCGGATGAAAGCGCTTCGTCAGAGAATTCTACAGGCATTCTGTAATGGTTTGTCAGAATGAAAAATCTTATTGTATTGGAATCATATTTTTTCAAAAGCTCGTCTATTGTTAAGAAATTCCCGAGGGATTTTGACATTTTTTCCTTATTAATGGTTACAAAACCGTTATGGAGCCAGTAATTTACGAATTTACAGCCGTTTGCGCATTCTGATTGCGCAATTTCATTTTCGTGGTGAGGGAAGATTAAATCAGCTCCGCCTGCGTGGATATCGATTGTTTTGCCTAAATATTTTCTGCTCATTGCGGAACATTCAATATGCCAGCCGGGACGTCCAACACCCCATGGGGATTTGTAGCCGAATTTTTCATCTTTTTTCCACAGTGCAAAATCAAGAGGGTCTTCTTTGTGTTCTCCAACTTCAATTCTTGCACCGCTTTCAAGCTGATCGATAGGCTGTTTGGAAAGCGCACCGTACTGAGGAAACTTTTTAACCCTGAAATAAACATCTCCGTCTGCTTCATAGGCAAAGCCTTTATTGATTAAATCCTTTACCATGCCTATCATTTCACCTAAAGTTTTTGTTGCGAACGGTTCAATGTCAGGCTTTAAGGTATTAAGAGCCTTCATAGAATTTTCAAACTGTTTATACCAGTACTGAGAAACTTCTTCCGGTGTTTTCCCTTCTTTTTCCGCTTTTTTGAGAATTTTGTCGTCAACATCGGTGACGTTGCGGCAATATGTAACATCATAACCCTTAAACTTCAAATATCTGTATAAAACATCCCAAGTTATATAGCATCTTGCATGCCCCAGATGCGCGAAATCATAAACAGTCGGACCGCACACATACATCTTAACCTTGTTTCCGTCAATCGGAACAAATTCTTCAACCTTGTTTGTATAAGAATTATGTAATTTCATAGAAATATCCCTCTTTTTTATACATATTCTATTACAAATATTAATTTTTTGCATAAAAAACTCCTTTTCAAAAGGAGTTTTTTATATGCTATTTTAATTGTTTAAGAATTTCTTCATTCGATAATGCTCTTGAATATCCAGCATAGTGATTTCCATATCGTCTTTGTGCTCTTATATCACTGGCTTCTTCGGAACTTTGCGGGATTGTTTCGTACCAGCCTATATCATCTAGATAAATTTTTGTTTCTTTTACAATTTGATTATCTGTTAATTTTTTCCCATTTGTTTCACTCAAAACTTTTGGTGGAATTCCAAGGATATGTCGTAATTCGCCATACGTCATCTTACCATTACCTTTAAAGGTAATGTAATTTGAACCTATCCAGGGTTGGTGTAATTCAATGTTTTCTTTGTTTGCTTTTAGAGTATATTCCACATTTTTTTTAGTTGTAGCCTGATTAACCACATCTTCACTGTTTCCGCCATAGTTGAAACTTATATTAACACCATTGTTTTCGCTGGCATTAACACTTGTTGCGGGTGCACTAAATTCTATTCCCTGAGCTGCGTTGATTTTTACCATAATAAGTATCTCCGTTTATTTGTACACTTCGTATATACTTATTAAGTATTTCGTATATAATAAATTGCTTATATGTTAATAATTTGTTACAAAAATAAATCAAAAATTTTATGAACTGGTTCTGTTAAATCTTCAACAGGGCAGATTTCGTCTAATTCCAGTGTAATTGTCGGGATTTGTCTTTCAACACCGGCATAAGTACCGAAACTGCCGGGGGTTGGATATCCTATACTTTGTTCAACCGGATAATTTATAATCTGTGAAATTTTTTCTGCGATTTGTTTTCCGGGACCGTCATAGTTTACTACTTTGTAAGGTGCATGAAGTGTAAGTATTATTTCAGGCTTAAATTCCTTAATAGTATCAATTAGAAACTGTGTTTCTATTTCGCTTCCTGCGCTATTCCCGCCGTAATACCCTGAATTTTCAACATCACAAGTTGCATTATCTCCGAGATTTTGTCCCCAGTTTTTGGTCGGAAAATTCCGGTTTAAATCAACTCCGTTTGCGTTAGTTCTTTGACCGAGCTGCAGTCCGTCGGGGTTCAGGCAGGGAATGAATAGCATCCCCCTTCTCGAAATCGTTCCGCCCGCATTTAAAAGGTTATAGCTCTGCTTACACTCTGTGAGTTTGCAAGATTTGGGATAGAAGAAAATAGTTTTTTTTAAATATTCTTCAATTAAGTATTTCCCCTGCGGTTCATCGCCATGGAATACCCCGATAATAAGTGACGGATGCAGCATGACAGGTAAAGTGCCGATTAATTCAATTGGATTTCCAAATTTTGTTACTACTGATTTTAAAACTTTATATTTTTCTTCACCTGTCACTTTTTACCCATCACTCAAACAATGCTTCAATAAATTCGTCATGATTAAACTCTTTCAAATCTTCCATTTTTTCGCCTATTCCGACAAGTTTGACCGGAAGTTTTAATTCTTTAGCGACTGCAAGTATTATTGCCCCTTTAGCTGAACCGTCGAGCTTTGTTAAAGCAACGGATGTAATATTAACAGCTTCAGTGAAAACTTTTGCCTGCTGGAGTCCGTTTTGGCCTGTGTTGGCATCAAGTACAATGATACATTCCCGAAGTGAATCAGGAGCTTTTTTATCAATAACTGATTTAATCTTTTTTAATTCTTCCATGAGGTTGAATTTATTTTGAAGTCTGCCTGCTGTGTCAACAAGGAGCACATCATAAGTTTCAGCTTTTGCTTTTTCGATTGCTTCATAAACAACTGAGGCAGGATCAGCCTTGTCGCGTCTTACAATAGAAGCCCCTGCACGTTTTGACCAGATATCAAGCTGTTCTTCTGCTGCAGCGCGGAAGGTATCGCCGGCGGCTATTAAAACTTTTTTGTCTGCATTTTTAAATTTATATGCAAGTTTGCCGATAAGTGTTGTTTTGCCTGCACCGTTTACGCCTGTTATAAAATATATATTTAATTCGTTTTCTTTGTAGTTTAAATTGTTGGCTCCTGCATCTTGTAGAACTTTTAAAAATTCGTCTTTTAAATATTTTTTTACCTCTGAGGGTTTAATTTTAGTTTGGTTTCTAAGTTTGTCAACAAGTTCTGCTGCATAATCAACTCCTAAATCAGCGCTAATAAGCATATCTTCCATATCGTCAAGAACAAATTCAGAAAATTCTTCTTCATTTTCAACAGATTTAACAACATTTCCAACAAGCGCCTGTGCAGTGTTTGAAACTGTTTCTTTAAGGCTGTTAAATTTATCTTTAAAAAATCCGAACATACAGAAATAATAACATGAAATTATATAATTTACATCCCTACTATAAAAAAAGTCCCCTTCTAGGGGACGAATTCACACTTTACATACTAACTTTCATCTACATTTTTCTACCAAATATGAGGAATCAATAATTTTTAATTTTAATTATGCAATAGCTGTTGCAGTCTGCTTTTTTAAGTATTTAGCCGGATCGTATCCTGATTTTTCAATGGCTTTTGCAAGTTCTAAGTAATTTTTACCATAATAATTTTTCCCTTTAATTCTTATAACAAATGTATTATTTTCATATCTAACGTCTTCTGATACTTGAGCTTTGTCATCGCCCAATATTTCTCGCATATCAGCTACAAATTGGGATTTTTTCATTGCAATCCGTTCTGCTTCTTTTCTTTGAGCTTCAGCTTTTCTTGCTTCTGCTTCAGCTTTTTGTCTGTCTCTTTCAGCCTTTGCTTCACTGAATTTGTCAGCTTGAGTTTGTTTTATAGTCTGATGAATTTTATCCATTGCGTCAGATACTTTTCTTTCACTAGTATTCCAGAATGCTGTTAATTCGGAATTTACAGTTGTAAATTCCTTGATTAATCTTGGATAAATACCGAGTTCGCGGGCTTTTTCTTCAAAAGCATCAACCATATGTTTTACATAGTCATTACCGCCGTTTATCCAGTATTCATCATCATATATTCTTTTGACAAGGCTTCCTTCATTATCTTTATAATTTTCATTCCAAGCATCAAAAACTGCAGTAATATTATCACAGTTAATTTGTGCTATAGTTTGTTTTAACTGTGAATTTTTTGTTCCCGGGCCTGCAACGGAATCGTAAATTAGCCCGACTATACCTGCAGCTTCATCTTTTATTTCCGGATTGGTTGTTGCTCCGGACTCATCAACGTCACTGATACCGCTAATATCATCTGTACCATCGCTGCTTCCTGCTCCAGAGACGTTGTCCGCCTCTTCCTGTGCAGCTTCTTGTAATTCTTGTATAATTCCCTGTGCAGTTTCGGATGCTTTCTTGATTAATTCAATAACTACACCCTGAGCAGCTTCTATAGTTTCTATACTGATTTGTTCTCCTGACATGTTAGATATATGCTCTTTTAATGCTGCAATTTCATCAAGAATTGTCTGTAATCTCTGTTCCTGAGCTTCATCTAGTTTACCTGACTTTATTATATTTTTTATCTGTGATTCGTAACTGGTAAGTGTGGATATAAGAGAGCTTATACGCGATTTAGCTGCATAAGCCAGACCTGCATTATATGCAGACTGATTTCCTGCTGCCGTCAATGCGGGATTAGTTGTCATTCCTTCACCAGTATTAAATCCAATTAGTAAAGGATTCCACATACTTATATGATTAGGGTTTTGAAAACCTTGTGCCAATGAATAAACAAACGGAGAGTGACTATCCGGATATAAACCGTGCTGGTATGATCCTGCAAAATTGGTTACAAAGTGACGATTTCCTAGAGACCAATACGCCGGAAGATTTGGCATCATATAGTTGTTTAACATTGGCATAGTGTAAAACATCTTTCCTTTATCCCCTGTGAAATTTTTTAAATTCCCCTTAACTATATAAAAAAAAATTATTAGCGGAAATTGCATGATATAACAGGCTTTTAAAACAAATTTTTGGCTTAATTTCACTTATATCAGGTGTTTAATGGGAATTTTACATTACTTAATAATTCTATAATATCATTTTTTGAAAGTGCAGGATTAATTTCTTTAATTGATGTTATTGAAGAAGTGTCAACTTTTTGTTTAAAAATTTTTTCAAGAAGTTCAATATTATAGTCGAACAATATTGAGCCATGCTGCAAAATGTAATCTTGTTTTCTGAATTGAGCTGAGCCGATAAGTTTTTTACCGTTATAACAAAGGTCTGCACCTGTTGATAAAAGCATGCAGTAATCCTGATGAACGTTTACTTTTTTATTCCCTCCAAAATCAAGCTCAATACCGGTTTGCTTTAATACATTAATCAGAATTTTCGAAATTTCTTTGTATGACTGAACAATATTTTCACCATTTTTTAGCAAAGAAACTGGACATACAAAACAGTATGTTATTTCGTCATTATGCAAAAGCGCCCGTCCGCCTGTCAGCCGGCGTACAACATTAATATTCATTGAATTCAGAAAATCCAAATCTAGAAAATCATCTTTCTGATTTCTGCCTAGAGATACACATGCCGGTGACCAGCCATAAAGCCTGAAAAAAGGTTCTTTCAGATTATATTTTATCGACTGCTCAAGCAAATCAAAATCAATTTGCATATTTTCTTTGCCGGATCTTATTTCATATGGTATAAATTTCATTCTTTTTTATTTTCTCTTTTTTGTAAATCATTTTCAAAGCCGGCAAAGACATCATTCCCTACAAATTGTTCAAGTGCAGCGCGTTTCGCATAAAAATCCGATCTTGCTTTCATTTGATTATCAAGAGAGGTTCTGTAGTAGGCATCAGTAATTAAGACAATTTCTTTTGGCATATTCTCTGAAAGCTCGTAATTTCTTTTTCTGTCGGCGGTAATTTCTTCAATCATTTTTAATTTTTTACGTGCAGTCATATAGTTATAATAAAGATCTACCGTACGCTGCTGAAGATCCTCAATCTTTCTTACAAGAATAATCATATCGGCATCAGTAACTTTTGTGTATTTATAATTAAGCGCCTTTGTATCCTGCGACATAATCCCGAGAATATTGCCGCCAATTATTGAACCTGTTGCCAGAAGAGGATTTCCCATTCCTGCACCCACAAGAGTTGACATACTTGCAATTGTTGTTAAAACTTTTTTTACGGATTTTTCATCAGGCTTATCTTCATCAGGATTTGCAAGTTTATACAACGCAAAATTTATCGTATCACTCTGTGAAGCTGCGCCCTGCCACAAAATTGACAAATCACCTACCATATCTTCATGATCAAGTTCCAAATCAGCCGCAACTTCTCTTGATATTTGCTTTATACTCAAATCAGCATAGGTTAAATCATTTACATCAAATTGTTCCGCATCTTTTTTTACATATTCCTGATGAATTTTATCTTCTTTAGCCTTAGCCTCTGTGTATTCCATTTCCGGAGCTTCGGAAAGCCCTGTACGATAAGCCGGAGGTTTAGGTATTTTTAAATCTGCATAAGTCACAGCAAAAACAGGTAAAGCTAAATTCAGTACAAAAAGTAGTAAAATCAGTTTTTTCATTTATTGACCGCCTTTTCTCCAACCAGTGTGGAATTGTAGTTAAACTGATATAAATTTAGTTTGTCCACAACTTTCTTACCTGCAAGACGCTGAAGTTCAAGATGATATTTTTTTGCATTTTCCATATGGTAAAATTCTTCAACGCGCATATTATCATAAAGTGCGGAAGAAATCGATATTTCCATCAAATCTTCATCATCAAGTGCTTTTGCATAATTTTTATTATACAAAAGAAGTCTCTGGCGTGTTTCTTTCAACTGTAAAAGTGAGCTTTTATAATTGTAATAAGCTGTTATTATTTTATCCTGCAAATTTTCAACAAGACCGGCTAGTTCTATCAACTCCGTATCGGTAAGCGGAATTTCTGTCGGCATATTTTTTCTGTTAATAAGATTTTGTGCAAGACGTCCTGCTGCAAATGCGGAAGATTGAACCATATAGTCGGCACCGATTAAGGATGGAGCAAGAGAAGCTCCGGCGACAACAGCTGACAGTGTCTTTGCCATCAGCGATGAATGAATCCTTCTTTGACTCTCAGGTGTTGCGAGTTTTTTCAGTGCAAATCCTATAACCTGATTGTTTTCAACAGTTCCCTTCCATAAGTTTTCAATATCCTCAACATCTTTATCCTTCTGCCGTTTAATAAGTTCTTGCAGTACCTGTTCGTCATTGACGACAAGCGACTGTTTTGTCTTAAGATCTGCTTTTGGCAGCTCTATTTTCTGTTTATCCACATTCCCTAAAGTTACCTCATCGGAAAAAGCAGGAAGAGCTGTTAATATCATCAAAAATATCACAAACTTTTTCATAACAATTTTATAGCACAATCCGAATAATAAATCCAATGATTGATTAAGTATCAACCAAAAGGTTGTTCTGTAAGTAAAAAAAAAAAATTATTATTAGTTTATGAAAGAAGGTAAAAAGTGAGTTCAAAAACAAAAAAACATAATGAGACAGCTGTAAATAATTTTTATGAAAAAGCAGACATATTGCGTGTAGCCGGCAAATATAAAGAAGCAGTCTCAAATTATCTGAATGCCATTCTTATTGACAGAGAAAATGCTGAAAATTATCTTGGGCTTGCTGTTTGCTACAAGCATCTTAAACAATATTCAAAGGCAATAAAATTTCTATACATGGCACTTGAATTAAAAGATGACAGTTATGAAATATTTTTTGAACTAGGAATATGTCATCTTCTTGCTGGAAGCCCCTGTGGCGCTATAAAAAATCTTATACGTGCAATTCAGATTAACCCTGATAATCCGGAAGCTATTTTACAGCTTGCAATTGCCCATGAGTTATGTGAAGAATATGATCTTGCTTTGATGATTTACCAGAAACTAATTGAAAATTCTTCGGGATTTATAAAAGCTTACGAACATAAATCCACATTATTAATGAAACTTAACAAATATGAAGAAGCATCAAAAGTTTTGCATAGTATTTTAAAGTTAAATCCAGATTACTACAAGGCCTATGCAGGAATAGGAATTTGTCTTGATAAACTAGGAAAACAGTCGGATGCACAAAGATATTACAGGAAATTTTTATCAGAAAAACCTTTTTCTAATCAGGCAGAATTTATAAAAAATAGACTTGATAAGCTTAAAGAAAATAAACATTTTACAAGACATCTGACTCTTTGCAGATAAACAATAATTTACTAACTACCCGTCCGGCTAGGTGTTTAAAAATTTTTACGATGTTATAATAGCAGCCATACGGAGGTTTTAAATGAAAAAAGATTGTCAGGAAGCTTTGGAAGAAGAATTTGCCGCAATTTTATGCAGCTTTGATAGACTTGAAACTTTAACGAAAGTTTTAAAGCAGACTTTAACAGAAAATTATGACTTTGAAAAGAAAGACAGTCATAACCTGTGCTCTGTTTTGCTTGAGGAAATCCGTTTTACAAAAGAAAAATTAAATAGATTTGAAAGTTATATTCTTGGGACTGACAACGCTTGTAGATAAAAGTTTTTCATGTTACTATTGAATTTGTAATATATTATAGTAATGAAAAAGAGGTAACCCATGCAAGCCCGTAGAGCAGCCAGAGAATTGGCATTTATTCTATTTTCCCAGTTTGATAAGAAAATAACTAACTATTCAAGAGAAGACTTACAGGATATTATTTTGAAATCTGTTAGAATTTTGACCGGCAGTGCGGGCGATGAGCTTAAAAAAGCACTAGGTTCACTTATTGTCATGAGAGATCAGATTGAAAATTATGAAGCAGATGCCGAGGAAAACCTTAACCGGCCGATTGGAGCAGCAAATATTCCGATTCCAATCCCGATGACATCGGATATGACAGCAAGAATTAACGAAATGATTGATATTGCTGACAAAGCAATGCTTGCACTCGAAATTGCCGAATTTACTACACTTGATTCTCAAAATGATGTTAAAAATTATGCAATTCAGATTGCTGAATTTTTCCAGAAAAATCATAAAGAGATTGATGATATTATTCAAAAATATGCAAGAAATTGGGATCTCGGACGTCTTGTAAAAATGGATAAAGATATTTTAAGAATTGCAATTGTAGAACTTTTATACATAAAAGATGCACCGATGAAAGTTGTAGTCGATGAGGCACTTGAACTTGCGAAAAAATATTCAACAGATGACAGTGCATCATTTATTAACGGAATACTTGCAAAAGTAATAGTAGATAATGGCATAAGTTGATTATCAAATATCAGTTTTCTTTTTGTAGTCCTAGATATATTTTTGCAATATGAAGATCATTTCGTGTTGTAATTTTTATATTTTTGTAGCTTCCGTTTATGATGTAAACAGTTTTGCCAAGATATTCAATCATGCCGGCATCATCCGTAAAATTCTGCCCGTACAATTTTTGATGTGCATCTTTTATCAAATTGTATTCAAATGCCTGAGGTGTCTGTGTATTGTAAAGTTTTGCACGGTCAATTGTTTTTATAATTTTACCGTCAATGACTTCTTTTATCGTATCAATTGTTTTTGTTGCAACTGTGAGTGCTTTTTTCGTTATTACTTCTTCTATTGCAAGGTTTATCAAATCTGTTGTAATCATCGGGCGTGCGCCGTCATGGATTAAAACATATTCGCATTCACAGGCTTGAAGTCCGTTAAATACTGACTGCTGGCGTGTTGCTCCTCCTTCGATAATTTTAACTCTGGGGCTGTTTTTGAAGATTTCTTTTAATTCTTCCATAATAGCTGAATTGGCGCAGATTATAATTTCATCAGCTTGAGATTTTTCGAATGCTTCAACCGTGTATTTTATAACTTCTTTACCGTGTATGTTTTCTAAGAGTTTATTTTTGTTTCCGAAACGCGATGATGTTCCACCGGCGGGAATTATTGCGTTTACTTTGAAATTCATTTTTTTACTCCTTAAAATGTTTATATAATTTGCTGTCTATATCAGTGTAAAATTCCCCGTCAATAACAAGGCCTGTATTTCCTGTATTTACATCTCCTATTATCGTATAAGCATTCAGATTTTTCAACATATATTCAGGAACTGCCGCCACAAGCTGATAATCTTCTCCGCCGTATAAAACAGTATCAATATCAACTACCGGGTCATGCGGAATTTTTGAGGTATCAATCTCAAGTCTAACCCCGCTTGCCTGCGCAATTTGTATTAATGCATCTGCAAGCCCGTCAGATGTATCCATCATAGCGTAATCATCTTTTATATTTTCTGCTATTGCCTTTGAGAATTCTCTTTGGGCTGCGGGCATTAGATGAGCGCTTATAAATTTGTTATTAATTCTTTCTGTCGGTGTAACATTATTTTCCAGCAGCAGACACAAACCGTAGGCGCTGTTTCCGTGTTCGCCCGAGACTATCAGTTTATAACCGGCTTTTGCGTTTGCGCGTGATGAGATTTTTCTGCCGTCATCAGAACCTATTGCAGCAGCCGAGATGTAAATTTTATCGCTTCCTGTTAAATCTCCGCCGGCTATTTTGACATCTTTAGAGGCTTTTTTTGCTCCTTCGTAAAAATCTTTCACAAAGTTTTCATCAACTGTGTCGGGTAAAGAAAGCGAAATCGTCATATATTTTGGCTCTGCACCCGATGCGCATATATCGCTTATATTTACCATAACGGTTTTGTATCCGAGCTGAAACGGGGTTATTAAATCTCTTTTGAAATGCACATCTTCCACAAGACTGTCCTGTGTTACGACAATGCCTAAATCCTCAAGATATGCACAGTCATCCCCGATATAGCCAGAATTTAGAGTTGATTTAATTAATTTTATAAGAGATTTTTCGTTCATTATTATATATCGTGGTCAATAAGTGAAATAAATTCCTGTACAAGTGCTGAATTCCATTTTTTGCCTGAATCCTGCTTTATAATTTCTATTGCCTGTTTCGGGGTCAATTCGGCTCTATATGTTCTGGGTTCTGTCAGGGCAAAATATGCATCTACAATCAAGATAATTTGAGATGTCATAGGTATTTCTTCTTTTGAGATTTTTGAAGGGTATCCTGTTCCGTCCCAGTTTTCGTGGTGGTGTTCTATTATTGGAATAATATCCTGAATATAGCTTATGGGCTGTAAAATTTCTCTTGAAGCAATGAGCGGATGTTCTTTTATGTGATTTCTTTCTTCTTCTGTAAGAGGTGTTGTTTTTTGTAGAAGTTCCGGCGGGAGCATAATATTTCCGATATCATATAAAAGCATTGCAATTCTTAATTTGTCAATATCATCTTTGGAAAGATCAAAACGTTTTGCAAGGCTTACGGCCAGCAGAACTTTCGATTTCATAACACCTGCATGATGAAGCGGATTATAAGATTGGGTCAGCATATCTGCAACTGTATATAGAGATTCTTGAGGGATTTCATTTTTTTGATTTTGAAGTTTTGTTTTGAGTTCTTCTGTCAAATTTTTGTTAAGCGGGATATTGTGTTTGGAGAGGATATCCATAAATGTATTAACTGCAATTTCCTGCCAGCTTGTTTCCTCAATTGGTTTTGCAAGAGTAACCTGATTTCTTCCGTTTCTCTTTGACTGGTACATTGCCTGATCGGTTAATTCAAGAATATCTTCAATATTATCAGAATGTTCTAAAAATGTAGCAACACCGATGCTTGCGGTAATATGTCCGATTGTATCAAGTTCTTGATCTTCTAGAGCTTTTCTGATTCTTTCTGCGGCTATCATTGCGCCTGTTGAGTCTACACCCGGCAAAATAACATTAAATTCTTCGCCGCCCATTCTCGCTGCCGTATCTATTGAACGGGCATTCTTCTTTAAAACATCCGCAACGGTTTTGATGGCTAAATCACCGTATGCGTGGCCGAATTTGTCGTTAATTTGTTTTAAATGGTCAAGATCCAGGCCTATTATACTGAAAGGCTGCTGCTGACGGAGTGCACGAGTTACTTCTTTTTTCAAATATTCTTCAAAATATCTTCTGTTATAAAGTCCTGTAAGCCCGTCTGTTACGGCCTGTGCTTTTACTTCTTCAAAAAGACCTGCAATTGTTATTGCCATTTCAATCTGCTGGGCAAAAATAGTCAAAAATTCTGTTTCTCCTGAAGTCAGCTCTTTTCTGGAAGAAAAAACATTAAACCATCCGTAATGCTGATTTCTAGTGTATAAAGGAACGGTAATTATTGCTTTGCTGGGACTTCCGTCAACTATCTCATCAATTATTTCATCTGCAACATCCGGAGCAACAGATTTGAGGGTTCCGCCTATGTCAGGGGTAAGCATTATTTTTTTATCACGCGAGGCTTTTGCATAGACACTTTCATCATCATAAACCAGTTTTCTTGCCTGAAACGGTATTTTTATAAGTTTTTCAACTCTTTTTATTGAAAAGTCATTTGACTGTGCAAGAACTGTCAAATAAATATTCTTTTCATCTTCGCATTTTTTTATAATATTGCAGTGTAGATACCCGAGTTCACCCTGAATATTGTTAACTATTGTCTCAAGAACGCTTTGCAAAGGCCTTGAGGCGTTCATCATATCCCAGATATGCTGGAGGGTAAGCATTCTTTTATTTGCAATATTTAATTCTTTTGTACGTTCTTCAATTTCTTTTTCAAGCTGAAGATTGCGTTCGTATATTTCAAGGTAGTCCTTTTTACCGTTGTAAACGGCATTTTCTACCTCTGAGACTTTTCTGTATATATCTTTTATATTATCGAAAAAACTCATATACTTATTATACACTATGTTTTGAGTTTTGTAATATGTTGTTTACAATATTTATAATTTCTTCAGGTTTTGGAAAATTTACGCACTGTTCTGCATCTTCTCCCTGAAGCGGACATTTTCTTGTGTGGCAGGGCTGACACTTGAGTCTGCCGTTTATTGCAAAGTATTTTTTGTCATCTCCGAAAGGGCCGTAAGATGTTGTCGGAGTGCAGCAAAATATTGAAATAACAGCAGGAATTTCTGTTGCTCTTGCAAGGTGGGCACTGCCTGAATCCGGAGCCATTACAAGTGCCGCACGCGAAAAAATTTCTATCAAGTCTTTAATGTTGCTTAGTCCCGCAAGGTTGATATAATCATTTCCGCCTATATATGAAATTAAATCTTTGTCCGCTTCAGTACCTGTAAAAACAAGCGAACATTTGTCTTTTATTGCATCAACAACAGCCTTCCAGTTGTCTTTGTTCCAGTGTTTAAGACGCCAGGTTGTCGCAGGAGCTATAACAACCATAGGTTTTGATTTGTCAAGGTTTTTCAGCAAAATATCAACCTTTGCCTTTGTATCTTGAGTTGACGGCGGCAACGTAAATTTAACGTTATCTGTTCCTTTAAGACCGAGATATTTTGCATAGCGCATGTGTTGAAAAATAGCATGTGTTCTGTAATTAGGATTAGGCGCAGCATCTATAATCTCATTTCCGCCTAAACTTGAAAATTCTCTTCCGTATTTATAACAAATTCTTCTTTTAGCACCGCAAAATCGCATCCAGATCATACTCTTAAACATCATCTGGGTATCTATTGCTATATCAAAATGTTCATTTCTTATTTTTTTTAGTAGTGTAAAAAACTCAATCGCATTTTTTATAGAAAAACCTTCCCGTTTCCATCGTTGTAGAGGAATTAAAATAGCATTTTTTACGGCAGGGTTATTTTTTACGATATCTATACCTTTTTCCGAAACAAGCCAGGTAACTTCAAACCCGTTTTTCTGAAGAACATTTGCAAGAGGTATATTAAATATTACATCTCCTAGTGAAGATAGTCTTACAAGCATAATCTTTTTAGTCATTTTAGAATCCTCGCTCCTCCAGAAATGCTGCCCCGATTACCCCGGAAAAATCCCCAAGTATAGCTTTTTTGAATTGAATTTTTGCTGCCGGAACAGGTAAAGATTTTGCTCTGGCTTTTTTTATTGTTTTTTGATAAAAGTAATCTACTGCTTCAATCAAGCCACCACCCAGAATAATAAGTTTAGGATTTATAAAGTTTATAATACTTGCAAGTCCACCTGATAAATATTCAGAAGCTTCCGTAACACACTGGATAACCAATTCATCTTCACGCTCAACAGATTTTTCTATCATACTTGAGGTTATAGCTTTTCCTGGCTCAAGATAATCAAGAATACACGATTTTCTCCCCTTTTTCAATGCTCCTTCTATTCTTTTTTCTATTGCAGAGCGCGATGCATAAGCTTCCAGGCATCCATGAGCTCCGCAGGCGCATTGACGCCCGTTTAAGTCCACTATAATATGTCCGATTTCTCCTGCAGTACCTGTTGCACCGTATATAAGTTTTCCGTCTTTTACTATTGCAGAACCGACCCCGGTTCCCACAAATACACACACGAAATCGTCACAACCTTTGCCGGCTCCGAATTTTTGTTCTCCAAGCGCAGCTACTTCCACATCATTACCTATAAATACAGGAATATTAAAATATTCATTCAAAATTTGTCTAATGTTTAAATTATAACAATCCAAATTTGGGGCAGCAACTAAAATACCGCTCTCTCTATCTGTTTGTCCTGCCGTACCAACACCGATTGAACTTATTTCAGACAGTAAAGCCTTATTGTCGCCCAGAAGCTCCTGTGTAGATTCTACCATCTTTTTTACAATATTACCGGGTCCTTTGTCTTTTTTGGTCTTCTTCTTGACATGTTCCAGAACTTTTCCAGTTTCCCTATCGATAAGTGCCGAAAGGATTTTTGTTCCGCCAAGATCAATACCGATCGAATACTTTTTCATATGATAAAATTATATAGTAAAAATTTTCAATTTGCAAAATTTGAGATTATTTGCTAGCATATTAATATAGAAAAGGGGGTATTATGCTGGTTTTAAAAAGATTAGTTTTATCTTTAGCAATATTAATATTTACTATTCAATACGCATACAGTGCGGACGTTTGGGTTAATGATTTAAGGAAAATGTTTTTAAAACATTCAGCCATTATCTATGAAATAAACCTGAGAACATTTGCTGCACAGGATATTAACAAAAATGGAATTATAGAATTTGATGAAGGTGAGGAAAGCGGAACTTTTCTAAATGCCATTACAAAACTTGACGAAATTAGACAAAAAGGAATTAATACGCTACACATAATGCCGATAACACCGGTTGGTAAAACAAAAGCTCTTGGTACAGCAGGTTCGTTATACGCTGCATCAAGTTTCAATACCCTAAATCCGCAGATTGTCAGTTCACAAAGTGCACTTTCAGGTGAAGCTCAGGCTAAAAAATTTATAAATGAGGCGCATAAAAGAAACATTCGTATTATTGTTGATTTACCTTCCTGCGGATCATATGATTTATATATGAAACGTCCTGAGTTCTTTACGAAAGATAAATCTGGTCAGCCTGTTGTCCCTGCTGATTGGACAGATGTAAGACTTTTCAATGCAGGTTCTGAAACATCAGTAAATAGAGATGTTTATAACCTTTATAAAGAATTCGTTGATATGGTAATGGAATTAGGAGCTGACGGTATTAGAGCCGATGTGGCTACAAATAAACCTGCTAAATTTTGGAAAGATTTAATAAGTTATTCAAGAAGCAAAGATCCGCAGTTTTTGTGGCTCGCAGAAGCTTCAGAAAGCTGGAATGAACCTGTATCTGAATATGCAGTATTCACACCTTATAATAAACTTTTGGAAGCAGGATTTGACGGATATTACGGAAGCTTTTTTAATCTGAAAAATTATAAAACAGGTAAAGAGCTTATAAATCAAATTTTACAGACAAATTCAAATATTTCAAAATTTGCTGATCCCAAGAGTGTAATCGGAAGTTTCACAACTCATGATGAAATGAGCCCTGTTTTAATAAACGGCAACAAGTTTAGTGAGATGATTATATGGCTTAATGCGACTCTGCCTTTAAATTCTTATTTTGTTGACGGATTTGATACGGGAGATAACTATATTTATATGTGGGCAAACAAGGAAGCTTTCAAAACATACACTGATGATGATTATTACTTTGTACACCGTGGCAAAATTGATATATTTAACTTTTCAAGACAGCCCGGCGGAAAAAATGACAGACTGCTTGAAACATTTATATTTGCAAACGGATTTAAACGAGAAATCTCACCTATAATAAACAACGGACAATTTATTCCGCTAAAATCAACATCACCTTCGGTATTTGCATATGCTTTGAGCTATGGCGGTAAAACTGTTATTGTTATGGGAAATTTAAACTTTAGAAAAAATACGGATACAACAGTTTATGTCCCAAAACTTGAAAAAGAAAATATAATTATACCCGTGAAAATTGACAGTATTCCGGTGTCAGAACACAATACAATTAAAACAACATTAAAAGCAGGTGAAACAATTGTACTTTTTGTAAATGATCTGGAAATAAAGTAAATAAAGAAAAGACGGTTATGTAAATTTATAACCGTCTTTTTTATGCCAAATTATAACCCATTCTTGAAAGTGCTGCGATTCTTCGATTATTTTTTTCTATGATTTCTTTTGCGCGTTTTGTTAAACGTCCGCGTGGAGCAGTTTTCTTTTTCTGTTGCTGTTCATTTGAGCCGGATCCTAAGAACGAAGCGCCTGTTGATGCAATACCGCTTATTGCCTCTGTGAAATTTGACCAGGATTCTTTTCTGTTTTCTTTTCTGATTTGAGTTTCAATTTGCTGATTTTGTTCCTTTTTAATTTGAGCTGATTGAACAGCCATCTTTTGTTGTGCATCAGCAGTTAAGGCATCCACATTAGATCCTTTTGCGATTTCAGACGGGCTTACAGGTTTGTCTTCAATAGGAGCATTTGGATCCCGTGTTGGTTTTGACTCATTAGATTCAGAGGTGGTAGGTGCGTTGTCTGTATTATTGTCTAAATCATTTCTTTGTAACTTATCATTGTTTGTATTTTCTACTTTTTTATCTGTGCTTTCTGCATTTTCTACGTTATTTTCAGCAACAGTTTTGATTTGGTTTTCTTCATTATTTTCTGGGCTATCAGTTTTATCCAAACTTTCTTTATTATTTTTGTCAACATCATTTTTGTCTTGACCTGTTTTATTATCCTCTTTAACTTCTGTTTTATCTGAATTTTCTTTATTCTTTTCAGAAGCTTCTGTTTTTTCCTGATTTTCTTTATTTTTTTCAGAAGCATTACTGAATTTTTTATCAGCGATCATACCGATTGCCGACATTGTGCTGACTGCTCCGCCGATAATTCCGAGAATATTTGCTGCTCCGCCTTCTGCACCGAATTCACTCATCAACTGGCTTGCCGAAGACATTGCCGTACCTGCAACACTTGCAATTTTCATTGCTTTTCCGAATGTTGATGTACCGTTTTGACCTAAATTGCTAATCGTTGCGGCAGAATTAGTCAAAGAAGAAGCAACACCGGATATTGTTGAAATTTTACTGAAAACTCCGCTGGCTTCTTTACCCTGAACGGCTCTTGTATTATTAACAAGGTCAGCAGATGAAGATACAATATTTAAGCCTGCGCTTACAGCAGTTAATACTCCACCTGCACCCTGAGTAATATTTGATCCTCCTGTTGCAAGAGATATTGCTGATTGGCCTATGGCAATTAAACCTGCTGTTAAATTACCATTTGCTATATTTATTACGCCTTTTGTCACGCCGCAGGCCAAAACGCCGTACTGACCGACCGTAACCATTATTGCTCCAGCAGCCGGAATCCAGGGTGGTAATACTACCATACACATTATCTGACCGGTGGACAATGTGATTTGAAATACATTTTCTGCTATGCCGACAGCACCTAATTGTGTTTGAAGTCTTTTTTGTTTTGCATTTTCTTTTTCTTCTACTTCTTTATTTTTTTGTTCAATAAGGTCTGTTTTTTTATTGTATTTTTTCTGACGTGTTTTTGTAGTTTTTTGTATAGCAACAAGTTTTGTTCTGTGTTTTTCTATTTTTCTTCCATAAGTTTGGAATGATATACCAAGTTCATTTATTCTCTGGTCATTACTTGCAATTTTATCTGCATTTGAATTTTGCTGACCGCCTCCAATAGCCATTGCAGCAACGCCCATAGCTGTAGTTTGCTGCATTCCGCTGCTATTATCTTGACTCTGTGGAGCTGCAGACTGAACAGGCTGGCTATTCTGTTTGTTTTCATCTTCAGATATTAATTGTTCATTTTCATTAACAAGAGTTTCAAATTCATTTAAAATTTCTTCCTGTTTTTTTGCAGCTTCTGCAGACTCTTTAGTACTTTTAAGGATTTCTTTTTCGTCTTTTTTCATGAGCTTTACAAGCTGTTTAGTTTCTTTTTCAAGCTCTTTGGTTGTTTTTTCAGTATCTTTTTTTGTGTCTTCAGATTCTTTTCCGTCATCTTTAGCGTTGCTTTTTGCGTCATCAACGCTATCTTGTGCCTCATCGGTTGTTATTTCTTCCTCTTCGGAAGAAGTTCCGGAACTGCTTTCAGATTGAGCGGTATTTAGAGTTTTTTCGGTATCTTTTTCTTCGTCAATTTTTTGAGTGTTATCGGTTTTTGAATTATCTGTTTTTTCTTCTTCAATTGCATCTGCTTGTGGCTTTTCAACAGTTTCTTCAACTTTTTCTGCAGGTGATTGGACAGATTCTTCATCTGAGCTTTCAGCAGGGTTGGTATTTGTTGTAGCAGATCTTGTTTCAGCCTGTACTGGCATGGCTGTTACAGGTGTATCCGATTGAGATGAAGTAGGTGAAAGTTCTGTTTCATATTCACCAGCAGCAGGCTTTTGTACGTTACCAGATTGAGCTTCGTTTTGTTCGGTGTCGTTATCAGTTACTTCAGAAGTTCCAGTTTCAGTAGTGGAAGCAGGAGCCGCGGTATCTTCTCCTGTAACGGAAACTATTTTTGTATTCAGAGCGCTTAAAGCCGTTAATGCTTCATCATTTGTTGAAATAGCATTTTTTGTACTTTTTTCCGCTATCTTTATAAACGGTTTTCTTGCAATATCTTCTGCTTCATTACCTATAGTAACGCTTGTTCTTCCTTTTTTGATGTTATTTAGACCTTTTTTAATCTGAAAGCTTGCGAGCTGTTCAAAACCGACAGTTACACGATAGCGCCCCATTTTACTTAATGTTATGCCGCTGTTTTGAGCAAAACTGAGTCTTTCCTTATAGTACGGTATTGTTTCATTAAGATATTTGTTATTTGAGCTTAAATTTTCAGTTTCTTCAGGTATTGATTTATTTAATCTGTTTTGTTCAGATTTTGTGTTATTTTTAAATTCTTCAATTGCCTGTCCAGATTCAGTATTAAGAGCAATAATTTCTTTATTGTTATCAGAAATTGTTTGTTTACGTTGTCTTACTTTATTTTTTGAAGAATCGTCCATATATTCATTAGAATTATCTTGTGAATTTTGGCTGTTTAATTCTTCTTCAATTTCGTCGGATGATTTTCCGGTTAAATCTTCAATATCACTTTTAGCTTTATTATTTTCCTGCTCTTTATTTTTAATCACATCTTGTCGTCTTGTTTCTTCTTCCTGAAATTTTTTAACCAATGCGGATATTTTTTTGTCAACAAATTTTGCAAACAATCTGTCACTTTTAGCGGTTTTAGTTGAAGTGAATGCATATTTTATTTGTTCTATGAGATCTGAATTAATTATACCTGATTCTTCTATCAAAGTATTTACATTCTCATCAGTTATTATAAAATCTTCTTCCTGTGTATCATTAGATTGTTGTAATGCCAGAGACTGCTCTGTTTTCTCATTATCAACAGGGATATTTCCCTGAGCCTGTCCTGTTTTTGCAGTTTGTTTAGCCGATTCCTCAACAGAATTTTCTTCAGGAGTTTTTTGTTCTGCAGAAGGTTCAGCATTGGACTCATTGTTTGCAATGCTGCTTTCTATTCCCAGAAGCGATGCAATATCGTTTACAGAATTAGTTGTTTCTTCGGTGTATTCTTTTGTATTATTGCCAGTTTTGCTTGCTTCTTCAGCTAATGTTTTACCCTGAGCCATTGCAACTATACTTCTCAAAAAGCCTATTTGCTGAGATGTTGTTTTTCTTGTTGTTTTATAATTTTCTTGTGAAGTATAATCGATAAGAGTATCACCTATTTCTATTGTTTCATTGGCAAGTTCTTCACCTAGCACAGCCAGAATATTAATCTTATTTAACGATCTAGAAATTTCTGTTTTATCAATTTGAAAATCATCTGAATTTGAGTTTTTATCTTCAAGCATGCCGGTAATCTCTGCATAACGTCGTGCTTCTGTGCTTGACAGAGCTTCACCATTATTAACTTTATCTTGTAATTTAGACCATTCTCGTATATTTCCCTCATACTCATCTAATGTATTTCTCTGTTTTTTTAACCTGTCAGCTAGACTTTTTTCTTGTTTTTGAGTTTCGGGGAGTATACTTTCTATTTCATCACTGATTTTTTCATTATTTTCTTCGCATTTTTCTATTTTCTTTTCAGCTTTAGGTATCAGCTCTAAGAATGGTTCTTTCTCGGTTGTTTCTTCAGTGTTTGTTTCTTCATCTTTTCCTGTTGTTTCGTAGTTTGATGCGGTTTGCTGTTGAATTGTGTGAGCTATATCAAGAATTTCTTGTGGAATATTAACACCATTATCTGCCATTTGTAAAATTTCTTCAGCAGAATATTGCGACCATATAGGATCAAGAACGAGCCCATTTTTCTTTGCATAAGCTTCTATATTGTATTTTGTTATTATATTAGCTTTGTTTATGTTATTTTTTTCAGAGGCGTTTTCACCGAATGAATAGCCGTTTGCATCAATTATTTCATAACCGGTTTCATCTTTATAATACTGTTCAAAATCGTTGCGTTCTTCTTCATTCAAGTTTTTATACAGCGCTAAAGCTTCGGAGTAGCTGATTTCCTCTCCGTTTACATCCAGATAATAATCCTGGAATATTTCATATTTGTTTGGTACGCTGTCAACTTTCATGATAAGCCTTTTTCCTTTTACTTGTTTTATCGGAATAAAAGGCTTAAATCTTTAATTCATAACAGCTTTTAGCAAAAATAAATGTGAAAAGCCGTGTAAAGTCGCATTATACACGGCTTAATATTATGTTACAATATAAACTTATAAATGTTTTTCAATATTAGATATAATCGTTGATTTAGGCATAACACCAACAAGTCTTTCTAGAGCTTTGCCATTTTTGAAAACGAGAAGGCTTGGAAGCCCGCTGATAGAATAATCCTGTGCTGTTTTAAGATTTTCATCAGTATTTACCTTAACAAATTTAACTTTACCTGAAAATTCTCCTGCTATTTCATCCAAAACAGGCCCGAGTTTTCTGCACGGTCCGCACCAGGGTGCCCAAAAATCTACTACAACAGGCTGTTCACAATTCAAAACTTCCTGCTCAAAATTACTGTCATTAATATCCATAGCGTTTGACATTTAATATCTCCTTTATTTTAATCTTTAAAAGCCAAGAATACATGATAGCTTTAAATTCTGCAATCAGCTTGACATCCCGACTTTTGTTCTTCTTTTGTTTCTATTTTATCATAGAAAATTTTTTTGTGCTATTATCTTAATAGAATTCTACAGGATAAGAAAATGGCTAGGAAAAAAGTAATAGAAATTGTTCTTGATACAGAAACAACAGGTTTGGATTATACAAAAGAAAAGATGGTCGAGTTTGCTGCCCTAAGGCTGGAAAACGGCAAGATAAAAGATGAGTTTCAAACTCTTATCAACCCCGAGCAGCATATTAGAAAGTCAAGTATTGCCATACACGGAATTACGCAGGATATGGTAGCAGATGCTCCTACAGAATCCGAAGCTATGCCCAAAATTCTTGAATTTATAGGTGATTATCCTCTTGTTGCGCATAACTGTATTTTTGATTATACATTTTTGAATGAAGCAAGTTTGAGAACTACCGGCAAAGAATTAAATAACCCTAGAATTGATTCCCAGCAGATGTTCAAGGAAATTTATCCGGATTTACCTTCTCACGGGCTGGAGGCTTTAACAAATAAGTTTAAAGTTGAATTAAAAAATCATCATAGAGCAATGGCTGATACTATGGGACTTGCTCTTGCTTATCCGAAATTGAAGAAACTTTACCTTCAAAAATACGACTGGGAAGTAAAACAGCTTGATAATGTTGAATATTTGTTTGAAAGATTTTTGAGAATTCAGCAGACCGTTACTACTTTGCAATCTGAATTACAGGATTTAAAATCCGTGTTTAAACTTTATTTTGAGCAGGGTGGGGAGCCTATTATCTCACAATCAGGCGAAACTCTTGTTTATAATTCAAAACAGTCATTCGGGTATGACTTGCATCAAATAAAAGATGTACTGGAAGAAGTAGGCGCTTTTGAAAAAGCAGTAAAATTAAATACAGGATTTATAGATAGATTGGTATGCGGTGGCAGGCTGGATGATGAAAAGAAAGAAATTATTAAAGATGCCCGCTATGAGATAACTGAAACTAGAAACATACAGATTATTAAAGCAGGAAAGTAGATTATGTTAGCTAAATTAGCACAATTTTTTATAGAACCGCCGGTAAAAGAGACAATACAGGATCCGCAAAAAGCTAAAAGCATGTATGCTCACTGGAGATTGAGAATTTTTTATGCATGTTTTATCGGATACACGGTATTTTATCTGTGTAAGAAGAATATAGCGGTAGCACTGCCGGGATTGAGCAGTGAATACGGTTATTCAAACACGGAACTTGGACTTTTGGGTAGTTCGTTATACTTAACTTACGGCATCGGAAAATTTGTAAACGGAGTTCTGGCAGACGGTTCTGACGTGCGTAAATTTTTACCTACGGCATTGATAATGACTGCAATTGCAAATATATGTTTTGCTCTGTCAGCTGTATTTATAACTCCGGGGCATGTTTCGTTTTTCGGACTTCCTACAAATACAATTTTGTTATGGCTGTTTGTTTTCTTCTGGGGGGCTTCCGGATGGTTTCAGTCAGCAGGTTTCCCTGCAGTTGCTAAAAGTTTGACATACTGGTATTCAAATTCCGAAAGAGGGACAAAATGGTCTTTGTGGTCATGTTCGCATCAAACAGGTACTTTCTTGAGTGTACTTGTATCAGGTTTTCTTGTCGCCCACTGGGGATGGAAAATGGCATTTTTTGTTCCCGGTACGCTTGCTATCATTACGGCTGTCTGGTTGTATGACAGACTGCGTGACAGACCGCAGTCTCTGGGCTTGCCTGATATTGAAACTTACAATAATGAACCGGCAGCTAAAAAAGCTGAAGATTGTGAAGTTGACAACAGATCATATATTGAAATTTTCAAACAAAATATTTTATACAACAAAACAATATGGCTTCTTGCCATTGCTTATATATTTGTTTATATAATAAGATTTGGTGCTGAAGATTGGATGATAAAATATTTGAGCGAAGCAAAACATAATTCGCTTGAAATTGCCGCAATGAAATTGAGTTCGCTTCCGCTTGTCGGCATTGTCGGAACAATATGCGCCGGATTAATTTCCGATAAAATTTTTAAGGGTCAGAGAGCTATTGTTAACTTAATTTACTTAACCGGTGTTGTTATCTGTCTTGTACTTTTAAAATTCAATACAATAAGTGCAGTAGATTTTGTTCTTATCGGTCTGCTCGGAGCATTTACATACGGACCACAGATGATGATAGGCGGGCTTTGTGCTGTTGAATCAAGTTCTAAAAAAGTTGCGTCAGCCGCAACCGGGTTTACAGGAACTTTCGGGTATATCGGAGCTGTTTTATCCGCTACGGGAACAGGTTTTATGGTTGATAAGTTTGGCTGGAACGGTGCTATTACCTTCTGGGTATTTTCGGCAGTAATTTGTATTGCTATTTGTTCTGTTCTTATGCTGGATGAAAAGAAGAGAAGGCAGAAAGCATAGCATATCCGGTTAATTTCCTTAAAATTTTTAAATTGTTTTTTGTTCATAGTATAATTGTTATATGAATAAAAAATTATATGTAATATCCGGATCATCAGGTGTCGGGAAAGGCACTGTTTTAAAAAGGTTTCTGGAAAAGAATCCTGACTTTATGCTGTCTGTATCGTGTACGACACGCGTGCCGCGAGAGGGAGAGGTTGAGGGTGTTAATTACTTTTTTCTTTCTAAAGATGAGTTTAAAAATTGTATAGATAATGATAAATTCCTGGAATGGGCAGAATTTGCCGGAAATTTTTACGGAACAAAAAAGAAATTTATTAATCAGTGTTTAAATGAAGGCAAAAATATAATTCTTGAAATTGATACTCAGGGAGCTTTAATGGTTAAAAAGCAGATGCCTGAGGCTGTTTTAATATTTATTTGTCCGCCCTCTCTTGAAACACTGGAAAATCGTCTGCGAGGTCGCCATACTGAAGATGAAGAAACAATTCAAAAGCGGCTGAAAGAAGTAAAAGAAGAATTGAAGCGTGCTGAAAATTTTGATTACAAAATAGTTAATGACAACCTTGAAAATACTGTATCAGAATTAGAAAAAATTATATCCGGAGAGCGGAAAAATGCTTAGCGGTAAAACAATTCTTTTGGGAATAACTGGCGGGATTGCAGCATATAAGATTTGCGAACTTATCAGAATGTATAAGCGGGCAAATGCAGAAGTTCTTGTTGTCTGTACACCGAATGCTTTGAATTTTGTGACTAAATTGACGCTTCAAAATCTGAGTAAAAATCCTGTCGCTGTTGAGGAATTTGATATAAAAGATTTTAATCCGGAACATATATCTTATGCAGACAGGGCAGATATTATGGTTATTGCACCGGCTACCGCTAACACGATTTCAAAAATATCTCAAGGAATCTGTGACAATCTTTTAACTTCAATTGCATGTGCTTTTACAAAGCCTGTTATTATTGCTCCTGCAATGAATTGCAACATGTGGGAAAATCCGATTTTTCAGGAAAATTTACACAAACTTCATTATGAAATTCTGGAACCTGAGAGCGGATATCTTGCTTGCGGTTATGAAGGCAAGGGCAGGCTTTGTTCTCTTGACAAGATTTTCGATAAAACAGTTGAACTTTTGACATACAAACCTTTGAACGGTAAAAAAATTGTTATAACATCAGGCGGAACAATTGAGGATATTGACCCTGTCAGATATATTTCAAATTATTCGTCTGGCAAGATGGGGCTTGCGCTGGCTGATACAGCAAAAAATCTCGGAGCTGATGTTACTCTGATAACGACAAAAGATGTTTCACATAAATACAATGTTGTAAAAGTTAAATCAGCACTTGATATGAAATCCGCCGTTGAAAAAGAATTTGAAAATTCTGACTGTATAATAATGGCTGCTGCTGTTGCGGATTATAGAGTTAAAGAAGTTTATCCGCAAAAGATGAAAAAAACTTCTGACGATGAAATTACTATTACTCTGGTAAAAAATCCTGATATTTTAAAAGAACTGTGCGACAGAAAAAAGACCAGTTCTTCGGCACCTCTGATTGTAGGTTTTTGCGCGGAAAGTGAAAATTTGCTTGAAAATGCAAAAGAAAAAATCTCTAAAAAAGGTTGTGACTTTTTGATTGCTAATGATATTTCGCGGAAAGATATAGGTTTTTCAAGCGATTACAATGAAGTTACAATTCTTGATAAAAACGGCGAAGTGAAAAAACTGGAACGTGCCTACAAAAGAACAATTGCCAGAGAAATTTTTAAGGTAATCTATGGATAAATATGAGATTGCAAAAACTATAGAAACTTTTGCACCGCTTGAACTTGCGGAAAGCTGGGATTGTTCGGGCTGGCTTGTTGAAACGGATAAAATTGATGTAAAAAAAATCATGCTTGCTTTGACTGTAACGGATGATATTATAAGGCAGGCAAATGAGCAAAACTGTGATATGATAATTTCGCACCATCCGTTGTTTTTTGTCCCGCTTACATATAAATGTAAAAATATCTACTGTGCGCATACAAATATGGATAAAGCTCAAGGCGGTACAACAGATAAATTGATAGAAGTTCTTGGTTTGCCAAAAGGACATCACTGCGGCGACTTTTTAAGAATTGTTGAATATGAAACGACGATTGAAAATTTCTTAAACAGGCTTTCTGTACTATCGCCGAATTTACGTTTTGTAAATAATAAAAATATAAGTAAGATAAAAAAAATAGCATTTTGTGCAGGCAGCGGTTCCGAATTTATAAACGAAGCATTTGAATACGGGTGCGACGCATTTGTTACAGGAGATTTGAAATTTCATACCGCACTGGAAAGCCCGATTATTCTGTTTGACATTGGTCATTTTGAAAGCGAAATAAATGTTTTGGATGTATTTCAATCTCTTATATCGTCTGATATAGAAGCTGTTAAGGCAGTAGAGAACAGCCCTTTCAGACAAATAAAATCTTGACAATAAAGTTTCAGCATATAGAATAGAAAACGTACCGTATTGGGGCGTCGCCAAGTGGTAAGGCACCTGGTTTTGGTCCAGGCATTCGGAGGTTCGAATCCTTCCGCCCCAGATGTATAAAAGTCTCACTTTTAAAGTGAGACTTTTAGTTATTTCATAATAGGCTTATGCACCCGAATAAATTCAGTGTCGGAAAAGCGATAAAACTTACACGACATATTTAAAAAAAACAAGGAGTTGAACATATTCCAAGCATTCAGACCTTCAGACGATTTGCCGAACACTATAAAAAGAATAATTATGCACAATTGATATTGAAAGACTAAAGGATTTACAAATTGCTTGAAGATTTAACCGAAAATGAAAAATAAATTATGTTCCTGCTCAATCAAGGACATAATTTAAATGGCATATCTGATTTTTTAGAAATTGATTACCCTACATTTATTATTCTTAAAAATTTCAAGAATGACTGAAATTTTAGGATTACTGTTACAGCAGGAGGTTGCGCTTGAGGAAATATAAAAACTAAGCAAGATGTCATAATCCTGCTTTGATTTTTCCCTTTTGAATATTTAGTAGTTTATAATACTCTGCACAAACTCCGGATCATAGTGATTTACAAAGATACTTTCTCCTTTGTCCAGACTTCTCAAAGTTTCCATATCATCTTTTGAAAGTTCAAAGTCAAATATTTCAAAGTTTTCTTTCATTCTTTCTTTGTGTATAGATTTTGGAATAACAATGACATTTTCCTGTGTTAAAAATCTCAATGCAACCTGGGCAACGGTTTTATTGTACCTATCCCCAATTGACCTAATAATTTCGTTATTAAAGAAATTGTTTTCGCCTCTTGCCATAGGACTCCATGACATAAGCTGTGTATTAAATTTATCCATATATTTACGCAAAGTTTTTTCCTGCTGGAATACATGGGTTTCCATCTGGTTAACCATCGGCTTAATTTCAACAAAATTACACAAATCAACAAATCTGTCAGGGAAAAAGTTACTTACACCAATTGCTCTTGTCTTGCCGTCTTTATAGGCTTTTTCCATAGTTCTATAGGTTCCGTAATAATCGCCGAACGGCTGGTGGATTAAAAGCAAATCCACATAATCTGTTTGTAATTTT
The DNA here is from genome assembly GCA_944326015.1 of Candidatus Gastranaerophilales bacterium. Lineage (GTDB taxonomy): Bacteria > Cyanobacteriota > Vampirovibrionia > Gastranaerophilales > Gastranaerophilaceae > Stercorousia. Next base: position 4,335 of record CALVCJ010000017.1, on the reverse strand, counting down.
TGCAAAGATTCATCAATGGATTTTGCGGCTTTTTCTTCTCCGGAATTTGTTATCCAGACTTTTGTCACAATGAAAAATTCTTCTCTTTTTATCCCTGATTTTTTGATGGCAGCTCCGACACCTTCTTCATTATAATAAGCCTGTGCTGTATCAATCATTCTGTAACCAACGTCAATAGCGTCAGTCACACTTCTTTCGCATTCTTTGGGGTCAACAAGAAAAACCCCGTAGCCTAAAATCGGCATTTCAACACCGTTATTTAATTTTACTGTTTGCATAATTTATTCTCCTTTTAAATTTTTGCCTAATTCATAAGCTTGTATTAGATATTTTGAATTCTCGTTTATGCTTGCATATTCAACACCTGTAGCAAGAATCTCGCCGCAAATTTCAAAGTTTAAATATTCTGCAAGTCCATTGTAAATATCCATTAAATATTTCATAACTTCTGCATCTTCTCTGCAGGCTGTCGCAATAAGTGCAGATTTTAAATGTTTATCTTTAAATAAATGATAAATACAATGCATTCTGTCTATTGCAATCTTTAGTTGTGCTGACATATCATAGAAATAAACAGGTGTTACAAATACAAGCATATCTGCTGAGAGCAATTCTTCTCTTAAAATATGTCCGTCATCTTTTTGCATGCAAGGTTCTTCAAAGCTCTGTCTGATACACCCAAGACAAGGATTTAAATTCATTCTTGGTAAATCAAGTATCTTTACCTCATGTCCGGCTTCTTTTGCACCTTTTATAAAATTATCAGCGAGAGTATTTGAAGCCCCTGTTTTGTGCGGGCTTCCTTCTAGTATCACTATTTTCATAATCATTCTTCCTCATATTCTATCTGACATGAATAAAATCCTTCAGTCACAAAACAATCGTCTTCTGTGCCGTTAATACTGTTAATAAAAGCATGGTAGGGGTGTTTCATATAAGTATCAAAAGCGGCTTTGTCTTTCAAATCAACGACCGGGTAACTGCATTTTCACCACCGACCCAGCCTGTATTTTTTCCGATTGTAAGATGTATAATTTCGGGAATATTATCTTTCATTGCCCGCATTAACGATATTTCTTTATTCAATTTTTCTTCACTAACTCCTTCTTTGACGGGAGCTATAAAAATGTGTCTTATCATATCATATTATTTACCTTTAAATATCCTGCAAATACTTACTTTATTGATTTATCAAAGAACTCAACCAATTTTGCAACTGCCTGATTTACATATTGAGGTTTATCATAAAGATCAATATGCGTCGCTCCTTTGATTGTAAAGATTTCCTTTGGTTCTTTTGCTCTTGCAAAAGCATCGCCGGTAAAATACAGAGTATCGGCTTCGCTTCCTACGATAAATAAAAGCGGTCTTGGTGACACCGTATCAATGTATTGGAAAGCATCCCATGCCGCGAGTTTATCGCTGCTTGACATAAGAATTTTATTAACGGAGGTCGGATAGAAACAGCGGTCAGTTCTGTAATATTCGTGTGCTTCTTTAAGAATAACTGCTGTATCTTCTTTTATATCAGCTTCTGTTTCAGGTACATAGTTCCAGTAAAAAGGTCCTTCGCCTCTGGCTTCTCTTGTTCTGATTTTTGCTGTTTCTTCAAGATTTTTCTGCATAAAGTCCATAATATGGACTCCAGGGAAACCGTGTCTTGAGCTGTGTCCGGCATTCCATGTACTTATACCTGCTGCGGCTTTTATTCTTGCTTCTGTTTGAATTGCACTCATTGTATAACCTGCGCCTGCACAAATTCCCATTGCTCCGATTTTTTCTTCATCTATATAAGGAAGTGTTACCAGATAGTCTAGCGCACATCTGATATCTTCAACCCTGCGTGCCGGATCATCAAGATACCTTGGCTCTCCTTCGCTCTCTCCCTGATGACTTGCATCAAATGCTAGGGAAACATATCCCTTCCTAGCCATATTCCAAGCGTATAGAGAAGAGCATTGCTCTTTTACACCGCCGCCGGGGTGGGTAACAACTATTGCAGGATACTTTTTGTTCTCATCAAAATTATCAGGCAAAAATAATAAACCTGCCATCTTTAAAATTCCGTTTTTAAAAGTAACTTTTTTACCTTCTTTATAATGTGTATCGTATAGCATAAATTATCCTCATTATTTGTAAGCGTAGTATTTACACCGCTTATTGTAACCATTAGTGAATTGTAAAACCGCCGTCAACAGAGATTGCCGCACCGTCGACAAATGTTGCATACGGAGAGCACAGCCACATAACAGCATGTGCAATTTCGTAAGGCTCGCCGAGTCTGCCTTTTGGTATATCTCTAATCATAGTTTCTTCCATTGCCGGATTTCTTTTGATGATATCTTTTGCCATAGGCGTCAGTATTACCCCAGGAAGAACAGCGTTAATTCTTATACCTTGTGCTGCATAATCAATTGATGCGGTTCTTGTTAAACCGATAATAGCATGTTTACAGGCAATATAAGCTGCCTGCCCCGGAAAACCTGTTATACCGCCTTGAGAAGATGTATTTACAATACAGCCTTTTTCTTCTTGTTTTAGCATTTGTATAATTTCATATTTCATACAGTTCCACACACCTTTAAGGTCTACGGCAACTGTTTTATCAAATTCTTCATAAGTAATTTCCGCCATTGGTCTTTGAGGTGTTTGAACACCGGCATTATTAAAACCGCAATCAAGACGACCGAATTTTTCGACAATCCAGTTAATCATATTTTCAACTTGTTCCGGACTTGAAACATCACATTTATACTGAACAGCACTGTAGCCTGCTTCTGTAAGTTCTTTAACCTGCTCTGTCATATCAAGCACATCAGATAAAATAACTTTAGCCCCAGCTTTCGCAAATTCCTGTGCTGTTACTAATCCGATACCCTGTGCGGCACCTGTACATAAAACAACTTTGTCTTTAAAACATTCTTTCATAATTTTATCTCCTTAATTTTTTGGAATTTCGCCTTTATATTCTATTGATTTTACAGTACCGAGTTTATGAATATCTTCATCTGTTCGGTTGCCGTAAATCGTAATTTTATTTAATTCTTTTTCAATGTTGTTAAACTCTTCATCTGTGAGAATAATATCAGCTGCGCCAAGGTTTTCAATAACTCTTTCATCTTTTCTCATACCCGGAATCGGCACTACATGCGGGTATTTGTGCAACATCCACGCTAAAGAAATTTGAGCCGGAGTAATCCCTTTTTTATTTGCGACTTCATTTAACAAATCCAATAGTGGCTGGTTCTTCTCAACATTTTCGGGTGCAAATCTTGTGATTACACGTCTTACATCATCGCCTTTGTATTGAGTATTTTTATTATATTTCCCGCTCAAAAATCCGCTTGCCATAGGAGAAAATGCAACAAAACCGATATTCAGTTCCTGACAGAGGGGAATAACGTCACGCTCAAACATTCTTTCCATCATTGAATATTCGCTTTGAATGGCAGTTAAAGGGGTAACTGCATGGGCTTTTTTAATTTGCTCGGGAGTGGATTGAGATTGACCCCACGCACGGATTTTGCCTTCTTTAATAAATTCGCCCATCCAGCCTGCAACTTCTTCAACATTGGAATCTAATGGAACTCTGTGTTCATAATAAATATCAATATAATCTGTTTGAAGTCTTTTTAAAGAGTCATTCAACGCATTTGTAACACCTTTCTTGCTGAGTTTCCCTTCCGGAATTTCCTGCCCCGGCTGGAATACAGGAACAAATTTTGTTGTAAGTATAATTTTATCTCTGAAAGGCTTAACGGCTTTGCCTACAAGAGTTTCGTTTGTATAAGGGCCGTAAGCTTCTGCCGTATCAAACAATGTACAGCCTAAATCATAGGCTTTATGCATAAGTCTTATGGATTCTTCCTCGGTAGGTATCGCCCCGTAACCGTGAGAAAATCCCATACAGCCGATGCCGACTGCTGATACTTCAATATCTCTTAATTTTCTGTATTTCATAATTAATTCTCCTTTATTTCAAGTAAGGCTTAAATATAGCCGTGAGTTGAACATCGCAAAATCTGTCTGTCCAGTCTAACGGTTCAAATTTTCCGTCTGACATGCACCAGCAAAGCATCATTCCGTAAAGTTCGCTGATTATAATGTGGGTTAACGACTCAATAGGAGTATCTTCTTTAAGTTCCTTTGCGTTTTTCAGAATACTTTCAAGCATTTCGTAATCATAGAACCACTTTTTGCTGTCCATTGTTTCCTGTACATTATTCGGGTCAATTACATTTCTTATCCATTCACGGCTGATTTGAATTCCACAAAATTCAACCTGTTCCATAAAACGGCGAAAATAATGCCTGAGTTTGTCAAACAATTCAGCGT
>CALVCJ010000016.1 GCA_944326015.1 Candidatus Gastranaerophilales bacterium | reverse complement strand
ATCAGGAACCGGGGGCTGCTGTGCACAATGGATAATTATGAATGGATGGCAATTCACTAAAGATTATCCATGGTAATTATCAAAATTGTTAATTTAATTAAATCTTAATATTTAATGATGGTAAAACAGATTATTTTGAATTATTATATATTATAAGGTAATTATACATAAGGTGTATTCAAATGAAATATTCAAAATACTCAACTGTCATTATAGGGAGTGGTATAGCAGGGCTTTACGCTGCTCTGAAAATAGAACAACAGGTCAATCTGCCTGATGGGATTTTACTTATAACCAAATCAAAACTTGGAGAAAGCAATTCAAGATACGCTCAGGGTGGTATGGTTGCCGTTATGAAAGAGAATCAAGCCGACTCAACAGCTTCGCATATATCAGATACAATTAAAGCCGGCGCAGGTTTGAGCGAATTTAATACCGTAAAATATATATCAGAGAATTCCGATACAGTCGTAAAAGATTTGCTTAAACTTGGTGTTGAATTCGACAGGGATGAAAATGATAATCTTTGTTTTACAAAGGAAGCCGCCCATAGTGTAAACAGAATTCTCCACTCCGGCGGGGATGCTACCGGAAAAATAATTGAACAGACCTTATGCCAAAAAGTTAAAGAAAATAACAATATAGAAGTTTATGAACAAACTGGTGCCATCGAACTTCTTGTTACTCAAAACGAATGCAAAGGAGTAATAGTATTCAATGACGAAATTGAGGAGTACGAAACAATCTACTCACCTGCAATAATCCTTGCAACAGGCGGAATAGGACAATTGTATAAATATACAACAAATCCTACAGGAGCAACAGGTGATGGAATAGCTCTAGCTTACAATGCAGGTGCAGTTATGCAGGATCTGGAATTTGTACAGTTCCATCCGACAGCACTGGCAATTGACGGAGAAGAAAATAGATTTCTTATATCAGAAGCTGTAAGAGGTGAAGGAGCTAAACTCTGTGACGGTGACGGAGCCGAATTTATGCAGTCATATGATGAAAGAAAAGAATTAGCCCCCAGAGATATCGTAACTCGAGCTATATTTAATGAAATGAAAAAAAACGGAACAGATAACATGTACCTTAACGCAGCCTGTATTGACAGCCGACAACTTGCAAAAAGGTTTCCTAATATTTCGAAAAAATGCCTTGAAAACGGAATAGATATAGCACACGATTTTATTCCCGTAGCTCCTGCCGCACATTATTATATGGGGGGAATAAAAACGAATCTTAAAGGTGAAACTTCAATCAGCGGCCTTTATGCTATCGGAGAAACAGCATCCACCGGGCTTCACGGAGCTAACAGACTTGCCAGTAATTCGCTCCTTGAATGCGTTGTCTGTGCATACTCAGTCGCAAAATACCTTAAAACTATTGAATTAAAAACTCCGAAACAGATAAATGAAAATCTAAAATCCTTGATTGATAAATATTCTGATGAAGATGTAATACTTGAAGAACTTGATATTAAGACTTTAAAAAAAGAACTTCAGGATGTCATGTGGAGTTATGCAGGGATTCTCAGGGATGAAAATTCTCTTTTAACCGCTATAACTAAAATAAATAAGATTAAAATCGAATTCCCGCGCAAATATAAATGCTTGAACAGAGAAGAATATGAATTCAAAAATATGCTCTGTACTGCTCTTTTAATTTGCTATTCAGCACTTAGACGCAAAGAATCTCGCGGCGCACATTTCAGAACAGATTATACCGCAACAAAAGATGAGTGTACCCACAGTATTATAACTAAAAAAGAAGGAGCTCTGGATTTTGTTAAATAAATTCTATGTAGAAGAACATATAAAAAAAGCCCTTGAAGAAGATATCGGTTTTGGAGATATTACAACAGAAAATCTTGCTGATGAAAATGATATTTTATCAGGATCACTCAATACAAGAAATAGCGGAATTTTATGCGGCTGTAAAGTATTTGAAATCGTTTATAAACTTTTATCAGATAATATAAAAATTAATTTCTATTTTAAAGACGGTGATGAAATCAAAAAAGGCGATAAAATTGCAGATATTACAGGACCGGCAAAAGAAGTGCTGACAGGAGAAAGAGTTGCATTAAACTATATTCAGAGAATGTCGGGTATTGCAACAGAAACCCGTAAATATCAGGATGCCATAGCTCCTTACACTGCTAAAATTGTTGATACAAGAAAAACAACACCAAATTTCAGGTTATTTGAAAAATATTCAGTAAAAACCGGCGGCGGTGCTTTACACAGATTTAATCTCTCTGACTGCGCAATGATAAAAGATAATCATATTAAACTTGCCGGTTCAATAACTAATGCTGTAAAAAAATTACGTGAAAATCTGTCGCATGCACACAAAATTGAAGTTGAATGTGATACCCTAAAACAGGTTCAGGAAGCAATTGAAGCTAAAGCAGATATTATAATGCTTGACAACATGCCGGCTGATTTAATGAAACAGGCTGTTGAAATTATAAATCACCGGGCAATTGTTGAAGCAAGCGGAAATGTCACACTTCATACAGTTCATGAAATTGCTTCTACAGGGGTAGATATTATATCTTCAAGCGCAATTGTTGCAAAAGCCCCGACTCTGGATCTTGCACTTGATATGTAAATAAAATTTAAAAAATTTTTAAACAGGTAGCAAAAAAAATTTTTCTTTGTTTTAAAATGAATGTAGAATAACATTTATTGTTTGGTGAAAAATGAAAATAGACTCAATACAACATGATATGACCCTCAAGCAGGGTAATTTTGGCCTCCGTTCTGAATCTCAGAACTTTAGAGAGAAACACTATGTAGACTTGTGTGAAAATAGAGTATATAATACAGATTATTGCGGCAGTTTTACGGGAAAGAGTGAAGCTGCCGCAACTACTATCAAAAGAAATTTCCTTGATAAAATACTCGCAAGCAGATGGTTCGGAAGTTTTGCAAAATTTTCTCAGGAACATAATATTTCAGCCAGTGCACTGATTGCACTTGTACTAGCCGGAGTAATGCGGCCTGTAACAATTATGGCACTTCCCGGCGAAAAAGATAAAGAAGACAAAATTTACGCATCCGGTCATGCCATGGCTTCTGGAATAATTGGATTTTTAGTATCAACAGCTATTACAAGCCCATTTGATGAATCAATAAAGAAAATATTTGATGATAAAAAATTCGGCAGTAAAAAATTCAAGGAAATAGATGCAAAAATTGCACAACTAAATCTTGAAAAAGCAGCCGGCACTATTACAAAAGAAGCAAAAGAAACCTTAAAAAATATGATGAAAAAACGCGAAGCTCTGAATACTCTTATAAAAAATATTCCAGACTGGATAATAGCAGTTCCGAGAGCAATCCTTACTATTGCTCTGATACCACCTATTCTCAAATACGTATTCGGACTCGAAAAGAAAAAGAAAAATTCTACTCCTCAACACGACAATAACACAACAGCAACTCAAATTGACTTTATACAAAAAGATGTATTTAAACAGTTTAAATTTAAAGGAGGTGTTAATTAATGAACGTAACATTTAACACAAATTCTTTAAATAACAAAAGATATAACTTAAATAATCAAATAAAAGTGCAAAGTTTTACCGCAAACCCTTCAATTGCTGCAGCAGAAGAAGTGCTTGCAAAAGCTTCAAATACAGAATCAGGATTTTTCAAACCTTTTACTGATGCATATAATAATATGACCGATACAATTGCGGATAAATTTACGTCAAAACTTGTTGATTTAAAAGGACTCAACTGGCTTGCTGATAAACTGAAAAACAGCAGCAATCTGTACCAGCACTGCATGACAATAGGTTCTGTTATCACAAGCGGACTTTATATGCAAAGAACACTTGCAAATAAAGAGTTTGATAAAGACAGAAAAAATCCACTTGCAGTCAATCAGGGTCTGACATTTGGAGTGTCAACAATCGGAGCCTATACTCTGGATAAATATGCTAAAGGCTGGTGGGATAATGTCACTGCGAGATTTGCCGGACATTTGTTAGGTGATAACAAATTCTATAATGAATACCTCAAACAAAAAGAAGAAATAATAAAAGAAAACAAAAAAATTAAAGCAGAAGCTAGAATTAATAACACAAAACCGGAATTAAAATCACTACCCAAAGCCACAAAATTGGTAGAAAAACACCCTTACTATCAATCTTTGCTTAAAAATTCAGAAAAAGACGCAAAAGTATTGATGACAAAAGTAAAAGGAATGAGCCCTCTGAGGGCAATGATAGTATTCGGCTTTGTTTACCGTTACTTTGTACCTGTAGTTGTTACTAAACCGGCAAATATGCTTTGCGAAAAATATCTAGCGCATAAAAAAAACAAACAGACTTCAAATAATAAAGCATAATAGTTTTCCACAATCCGCGAGAGCATTGTTACTATACTAATGCTGAAGTAAGAACAATTCATTTCCTCCCATTGCGGGAGGCAATAAAATAATAAATACAGTATAACGACTGGAAAATCCCAGAGAAATATCCGTGCAGTATTCATTACAGATAACTTTTCAAATCCTCAAGCTTTTGTAAATTGCCGCTTTCAAAATAAATTCTCAAAAGCGGCTCTGTTCCGCTCGGGCGGATAAGCATCCAGCTTGTATCATCGTCAAAATATAGCTTCACCCCATCTTTTGTATCTATTTTTTTTACTTTAAAATTTCCTATCTGTTGTTTATTCTTGTACTCTTCTAATAGAGGCTTAATTTCATCTACATTATCCAATCTTTTATCAACCCTATCATTGTAAAATTTACAGCCAACAAAATCATACAGATCTTTTTGAAGTTCCACAAGAGATTTATTTACATAAGCCATAGCTTCAAGTATAAGAAGATTTGCTAAAATTCCGTCTTTTTCCGGAATATGTCCCTGAATGCTTAAACCTCCGGATTCTTCACCGCCTATTACCGGATTAAACCTACGCATGGCTTCCCCTACATGTTTAAATCCGACAGCCGTCTCTATCACTTCAACCCCGAGTTTTTCAGCAGTTTTATTTAATAAAAGACTTGCACCTACGGTTTTTACAAGATACCCTTTCAGGCCTTTATTTTTGGTTAGATGGATTAAAAGAATTGCGATAATTTCGTTCGGCGAAACGTATTCCCCGTTTTCATTTATTACTCCGAACCTGTCAGAGTCGCCATCGTTTGCAAAGCCGATAGAATTTGGAGTTTCCTTAACTTTTTCAATCAATTCTTTTAAATATTTTGGCTTCGGCTCAGGCATTCCGCCTCCAAAGTTTACATCATGGAACATGTGAAGGCTGTCATATTTTATTCCATGTATGTCTAAAAGTTTATCGAAATATCCAATACTTGCAGCATAAAGCCCATCAAATATTATATTTTTATCAAAATTTTTAATCTTTTTAAAATCAATAAGTTTTTCAATATGCGCGAAATAATCAGGCGCAAAATTATATTTAACGACACACCCATTTGCTCTTTTATAGTTAAACGGGATAGCAAGATTACACATAAGTTCATCTGTAATATCAGATGTTGCAGGGCCTGCATAATCAGGAATAAATTTTATCCCGAGATATTCCGGCGGATTGTGAGACGCCGTAAACATAACTGCACATGCGTTCAAATGCTTTGCGCTATAAGCTAAAACAGGAGTTGGAATAACCTTATCCGATAACAAAACCTCAAAACCGTATTCAGCTAACTGATCTGCTGTCTGTTGTGCGAATTCAAAAGCTTTATTTCGCGGATCATAACCGACAATTATTTTTTTCTCTGATCCAAATTTGTCAAAAACATATTTACCTATTGCCCCTGTAACTGTTCTCACGTTGTCTTCATTAAAATCTTGCCCAACAACAGCTCTCCAGCCGTCAGTACCGAATTTTATATTACTCATTTGTATTGCCTCGCTATTTTCTTCTGTTATAATAATATTAGAAATAAGGAGTAATCGCAAATGTTAAATTTAGAAACTGTTAAAACAATAGCATATTTAGGACCTCAAGCATCGTTTACCGAAATGGCAAAAGATGAATTCTGCAAACGATTTAACATAAGCGCATACCCGACTCCCCTGCAGACAATCAGACAGGTTGTGGAATATGTTGATGATAATCCTGATTCATTGGGTGTTCTTGCTGTTGAAAACTCTATCGAAGGTGCAGTAAGAGAATCAATGGATAACCTTATGGTTACAAAAAATCCGAATATTAAAATATTATCAGAATGTTATCTGCCTATAAGACATTGCCTGCTTGCAAGAACAACAGAATTTTCGTCAATTACCGGTGTAATTTCTCATCCTCAGGCGCTCGCGCAGTGTCAGGATTTTATCCACAACGAATTACCGTTTAACGTAAATATTATAGAAGCTCCAAGTACTGCAGAAGCTGCAAGAAGCCTTCAAAACTATAATCTTACATACGGTGCAATCGGAAGCAAAAAAACAGCAGAAACATATAATCTCAATATTTTACGAGAGAATATAAACGATGATAAAACAAATCAGACAAGATTTGTTCTGATAGGCGACTTTGAAACAGAAGAAACAGGAAATGATAAAACATCAATGGCATTTTCGACAGAAAACAAACCAGGTGCGCTTTTGAATGTCCTTGAAATATTTATGCAAAATCACATCAATCTTTCCTATATCGCGTCACGCCCTTCAAAAAACAAATTCGGAGAATATATATTTATAGTCAATTTTGACGGACATATTCATGAATCCAAAATTATGAATACAATACAAAAAATTAAAGAAAAAACGACTTATATAAGATTTTTAGGTTCATACAAAAAGAGCAAAGCTATTGCTCTTCAGCCGTAACAAAAGCAATTGCCTTTGTTTTATCGTGAGAGAGACTAACCTGAAAAACAATATTTTTTTCAATTGGTTTTAAAATACGAATTTGGGGGCATTGTTTTTCATTATGGAAAACTTCTATTTTATTATAAGGTATGTTTTCAATATTTAGAGCTGTTAGGGCTTTTACAACAGCTTCTTTTGCGCAGAAGCGCACTGCGAGATGACTCTCTGGTTTTGAAAATTTCAAACAATATTCAAGCTCCAAATCCGTAAAAACTCTGTACAAAAAATCATTCGATTTTCCCTTCAATCTTTCAATATCTTCAATATCAACACCGATTGCCATAAAGTGATTTTAGCACAAGATTGACTGATTTTGCAAACCCGTGGTATAATTAATTATTCAAACGTCTTTTTAAAAATAACATATTTCATTAAATTAGTCAGAAAGGAAAAATTTATGGCTAATTCAATGATTCCATATTCGTTTATTCCTGGCACAAAAGCCAAAGCGGATGAAGTTAATGCAAATTTTATAGCACTTGCGGAAATTATTGAACAGAATAAAGTAGCTTCAGCAGAAGATATTGAAGAAGTTATTGAGATTCTGTCTACAAAAGCTGATAAAACAGAACTTATTAACGAACATACAGTTGAAGAAACCGGTACGAACTTAAATAATTATAAAACCAAGGGGACTTACATTTTTTCATCACTTTATAAACCCGGCAATATTCCAAAAGGGACTTCAGGTATGCTTATTGTAACAGGAGATGATGATTCAGTTATAAAACAAATATGGTTCTGTAATGACTCCAATCCCGAAATATACACAAGAAACTTTGAAAATAACACCTGGAGCAGCTGGTACTCAATTCAGGGAATTTTAAAAAAAACAAACCCGGGATATTTAAAGCTACCGAATGGAATAATTATACAATGGGGACATGCAACAGTTTCCGGCATAGTTTACCCGATTGCTTTTCCAAAGCTTGCCTGCCCGTTGTTTTCAAAAAACGGATACAACGGTAACGCAAGTAGAAGTGATACAGGTCTAACTGCTGAATCGCTTACAAGCTTTTCAATAGGCAGTGCAGGAGCTTTTAACAACATGAACTGGATTGCAATAGGATATTAAGGAGGAAAAATGAAATATTACGGAACTAAAAATAATAAAGATTATGGATTTTATGAAGAAAATTTTGATGGCGCTATTGAAATTACGGATTCATATTGGATTGAACTTTTAGATGCCCAGAATAACGGAAAAAGAATTATCCATTATGAAAACAATGTAATTGCTGTAGATGAAACACAATACTCATTTGAAAATAATGAGTGGAAAAAACTTACTAAAGATGAAGCGCAGGTAAAACAGCTTAAATTACAAAATGCAATTCGTGCCAATGAAATTCAAACACAGCTTGATGAACTCGACAACAAAAGAATTCGTGCACTTGCTGAACCATCATTAAAAGACGATGAAACAACATGGCTTGAATATTATAACAATCAAATTATTAATTTGAGAAATGAACTTACAACAATAACTAAATAAAAAAAATGACCGGTAAATAACCGGTCATTTTTTTTATTCTTATTCAGCAAAATATCTTTCCATAATTCTTTGTATAAGTTTGTTTATAGCTTTTGCACCTTTTTTAACCTTGAAAGCATTATGCATTTTTGCAGCAGAATAATTATCAATCTCATTATCCATAAAAATTGATGTATTAAATAATTTTGAATATAAATATGATTTATCCACAACAAATTCTTTTTCATCTTTATCTGAAATTTTACGCATCAGCCTGGCTAACTCCGTAAACATAGGCAACGTCTCATCATTAACCTCCAAAATATTGTTATTTATTGCAATACAATCTTCTCCCGGAATTGAATATGTATTTATGTGCAAAAAATTATCCTTCAAAGGATTTGTGTAATGTTTTCTGGGAAGACAGCTCCTTTTTAATGCAGCCCTGAATTTATGCAGATCATGGCCTGTAAGCTCTATATTCATCCAGCGCTCCTGATTGTTAAAATCATTCATATCAACTGTACGTTCTATACAGTAACAGATATTCTTTACTCCGGTAAATGTTATATTATTCATATTAGTCCATTCCAAAATATTTATAAATTTCGCGTTGAATATAATTATTAATCCGATTTGCACCTTTTCTGACACGCTCTTTATCAAAACATCTTTCAACAAGTTCGGATTTCCCGCAAGACATATACATCTTGTCAAATATATTCCTGTCAAATATTAATGTATGCCTGGCAGCAAATTCTTTGTAATCGCGATTTACTATCATATCCTGATCTTTCATTGATGCAATTTTTTTAGTAATTTTTGAAACAAATGAATAAAAAGGTAAATTAACATCTTTCAGATCAAGCTGGCAACCATTTATAAACAAAGTTTTAAATTCTTTACTTTCAAGATCAAAAAAACATTCAATATTAACAACATCAGCAGAAAAAGGATGTACAAAATCAAATCCGCTATACACAAAACAATCTTCTTCCTGCGGCTGACTAGCGATAAATCTATTAACAGCATCACGAAATTCTGTCAAATCTTTACCATTAAAATCATCTTTTAAAACCATCGAAAGGCATTTTGAGCGTGAGTGCTCCCTTATGGGCACATATCCGATATTTTTAATTCCAGAAAAACTTATATTATTGTTAATCTTGTTCATATGAATACTTAAAACACATAAAAAAATTTTTTGCGCGTGTTATAATAATTTTACAGAAATTAATAATCGGAGAAATTTTTATGGAAATCAGAGAGGAATTTATAGAACAGGCAAAGCACTTGACACGTAATGCAGAAATTTTGCCGGGAGGTATTGAAGAACTTGCGGTTAAATTACAATATTCTTATGATACAAATACCCCGCTGAGAGTAAAACTCGGAATGGATCCGACACGTCCAGATTTACATCTCGGGCACACTGTTGTTATGAGAAAATTGAAAGAATTTCAGAGTTTAGGACACAAAATTGTTTTGATTGTCGGCGGAGCAACAGCAATGGTCGGAGATCCGTCAGGCAAGTCAGAAACAAGACCTGCATTAACCAAGGGACAGGTTGAAGCAAATGCAAAAACTTATTTTGAACAGATGTCAAAGGTTGTTGATGTTTCTAAAGCCGAAGTTGTTAATAACGCTGACTGGCTTCATAAAATGAATTTTACGGATTTGTTAAAGCTCGCATCACAGGTTACAGTTGCGCAAATGATGACACGCGATGATTTTGCAAAACGCTACGCAGAAGGAAAACCGATTGCAATTCACGAATTTTTTTATCCTTTGATGCAGGCTTATGATTCTGTCGAAATTGATTCAGATATTGAACTCGGCGGAACAGACCAGAGATTTAACACACTTTTAGGCCGTGATATTCAGGCTGCTTACGGCAAAAAATACCCGCAGCTTGTAATGCTTTTGCCATTGCTTGAAGGTACTGACGGGGTTGTAAAAATGTCAAAAACTTACCCCGAACATTGTATTTCGCTCACGGACAGCGAAGTTGATATGTTCGGCAAATTAATGAGTATTCCTGATAATATGATTTCAAGATATTTCAGTCTCCTGACAGATGCAACTAAAGAAGAACTTGAAACAATTGATAAACAAATCGTGGAAGGTTCAGTAAACCCTCGTGATATCAAAATGAAACTTGCATACACGATTACGGCAGAATACCACGGAGAAGAAGGTGCCAAACGAGGGCAGGATGCATTTATTAACGTAGTTTCAAATAAAGGAATTCCTGATGATATCGAAGAAGTTTCAGACATGAATGGTAAAGGAATTCTTGATGTTCTTGTTGAGTTAAAATTTACGGCAAGCAAAGGCGAAGCCAAACGTTTAATCCAAGGCGGCGGCGTAAAACTCGACGGTGAAAAAATTACCGATACGGCTTATGTACTAAATTTTACGGAAAGTGTAGTATTGCAGGCGGGAAAACGTAAATTTGCAAAATTAATTTGAGTGAAGAATGAAATGTAAGGACACTTAAATGTTTAAAATACTCAAACGCGGAATAACAAAGGTAAAAGAGGATATTCAGGTAATCTACGACAAAGATCCTGCCGCAGAAAATCTGCTTGAGGTAATTCTTTGCTATCCGGGACTTCATGCACTGATTGCATACCGCTTTGCGCACAGACTCTATAAATGGCATATCCCCTTAATCCCGCGTGTCATTTCTTATATAACAAGGATTATTACGGGTATTGAAATTCACCCTGCAGCAAAAATCGGCAGAAGATTCTTTATAGACCACGGTGAAGGCGTTGTAATCGGTGCCACAACAGAAATAGGCGACGATGTTTTGATTTATCAGCAGGTAACTTTAGGAGGCACCGGAAAAGAACACGGCAAACGCCACCCGACACTCGGACACGGCGTAATTGTCGGCGCAGGTGCAAAAGTCCTTGGAAATATAACTCTTGAGGATTACGTCAGAGTAGGCGCAGGCTCCGTTGTTGTGGAAGATGTGCCGGAATACTCAACAGTAGTCGGTATTCCCGGCAGAATTGTCCGCCGCAAAATTAAAGATGAAAACGGAGTTCTTATGCATAACAGAATTCCTGATCCTGTTAAATGCGAGTTAAACAGATTAAAATATGAAGTTATAGAATTAAAAGATAAAGTTGAAAAATTAAACAAATAAAAGGAGAATTAAACGATGTATCACGTATATACATTAAAAAATCATTCTGAATTTTCAAAAACATTAGTTGCAGAAACAAAAGATTATGATGAAGCATTGCAAAAAGCTGAAAAAGCCGTTGAAGGCAAGGAAGGTTATTCTTACGTAGTAGAAGAAACTGACGGTTCTATGAACAGTTACGGAGAACTCATTGCAACAGTTGTTGCCGAGGGAGCGTAGCCGCTCCCCCCAAAATAGCTTACGGCTTTGCATAAAACGCTTTTACAGGTGTTCAAAATATTTTACTTATATTTTTGATACCGCTTTACTCGTTAAATGAACTCGGGGACTAACGTCATACTGAACTTGTTTCAGAATATCTTATATCTATATCGGATGTAATTTTAGCTATTGTTATGCAGACCTAAGAGTAAGTAAAAACGGGGCTAGTTGCCCCGTTTTCTTCCAGCTATTCTAATACATCCTCCCCGGGCTCTACTCCGGGAAGACAAACACCAAATTGACAGTTGGAATTATAATTATTCTCAGGAGGTAAAGTTGTTTTTTCTTCTTCCGTATTTATCAACATGTCGTAATATGGCTTTCTGTAAGAAGGCTGGAACGCATCAGTCCTTTTAAGATCTTGCAAATTGTCAGGAACAAGTCTTTGGTTAATAGATTTTGACTCCCAATTTGAACTTAGACTACAGGCTCCGCCTGTGACGCTGCAAACTGCATAGACAGGCAAAGAAATAGTTAATGCACTTAATAATATATACTTTTTCATATTCAATAAGCCTTTCAATAATTCTACATTATCAGATTAAACGACAATGTCAAATTTTTCATTACCTGAAAGTAGCAAAAAATATTTTTACGTACCTTTATTATATACAAAGGAGTTTCTATCAATATGAATAATATAAGTTTTCAAGGTCATTCCAGTCTTATTTTTAACCCCCAAGCATATGATACAGCAATAACAACTACATCAAAAGCTTACAGACACCTGAGCTCACAGAATAACTGTAAATTGACAAACGGTAAAGTATTTACCTCAAAAGCAGACGCACAAAATCTCGCAGTAATTGTAAGAAATGAAAAAGATGGCATTATAAAAATTGTTCCTATTAACGGAAAAATTCAACAAATAATTGACGAAATTGCTTTAAAAGTCGAAGAACTTAAAAAATTAGCAAAAGGTAAGTTAACCGCATGGATAATTGGCGGAGAAAATATAAAAAGTGCAAACGGAGAAAATACAATAAATACTGTTAATAAAATAGCCGGTATAATATGCGACAGGCCTGACATTGATGCATCTATACTTGCCGGAAGTAAATCAGGTGAAGAAAAAATTGTCCTGCATACACTTAGCGGTCAGCTTGAAATTATACTGGATAAAAGCTTAAATAAACAGCATAATCTTGAAGATTATTTTGATATTGTGGAATTAAATAACACAGATTTATCTTTCACAAAATAAAAAATGCTTTTTCTTTGCAGTTTTTTTTAACACTTCACTAAAAGGGATTATAGGCTCCATTTTATACCCGCAGTCATCAGACAAAGCTCCTCCCATCGAAAACAATTCCTCCTGCGGATAACGTCTGCAAATTCCTGGTCTTGTTCTATGAATTTTACACTTATGAGTAACAGGATCTAAATTTTGACATTCAAAAACTAAGCCGATATCATCTTTTCCTATAACTTTAAGGTATCTGTAAAAACGATGCAGGTATTGAAGTTTCTCAAATTCTTTTTCATCCTGCACAACATGCTTGTAATGTTTTACATATATCTGCGTGCAGCATTTACCGCATGCATTGCATTTTCCGGTTCTGTAATATTTACGCTTCAATATCTTTGACAGAAAAAGTTTTTTTAATTTTTCTAACATATCAATATAATAACATAAAGTTTTGTAAAGTTTTACTAAAAGCATGGCAAATCTTAATCTTGAGGATAATTATAAAAAATGTAAAAGCCGAAATAAATTATATAACTATAACATAACCAAAATAACCAACCTTGACCTTGATAATACAAGGTCTTTTTTTTGAAGCCTACCGCTCAATAATAAGAAAATTTTGAAATGTTTTAATTTTTTAAGCAGTATTATTGTCATCCTAAACTTGTTTCAGGACATTACGTATAATACCGGAACGTCACTATCAGACAGACTATCAGAAAAGAGAGAGAGATCATTCATTTAATAAAAATGAGAATAATTCCTACTTTACAAATAAAACTTTATGTAGTATGATTAAACATGTAGAAAAAGAGAGATCATTTTTAATTAAGAAAGGTGGTAAAAAATGGCAAAATTTGTATGTACAGTATGCGGCTGGTCAACAGAAGCTGATAAGGCACCTGAAAGATGCCCCCTTTGCGGTGCAACAACATTCAAAGAAATAAATACAGCAGAAGGCAAAGTTTATGCCTGTGAACATAAAGTAGGCGACGGAAAAGTTGAAGATAAAGAAGTTATGGACGGTTTGAGAGCACACTTTACAGGCGAATGCACAGAAGTCGGTATGTATCTTGCAATGTCAAGAGTTGCTGAAAGAGAAGGCTACCCTGAAGTTGCAGAAGCTTACAAGAGATACGCTTTTGAAGAAGCTGAACACGCTGCAAAATTCGCTGAATTGTTAGGCGAAGTTGTTACAGATTCAACTAAGAAAAACCTTGAATTACGTGCAGAAGCAGAACACGGTGCATGTGAAGGCAAACTTGCAATTGCTGCTAGAGCAAAACAATTAGGCTATGATGCAATTCATGACACGGTTCATGAAATGGCTAAAGATGAAGCACGCCACGGCAGAGGTTTTGACGGTCTGTTGAAAAGATATTTTTCATAATTGATGTCATAATCAAGTACACAAAAGACCTCTTTTAATAAGAGGTCTTTTTAATTTACAAAATGGCTTATAATAACTATTGAATTCTCATGAAATAAATGTTATATTTTGTACATGACAGATATTGATGAATTATTAGTTAAGCTGAATAAAAAAATTAAAGACTTATTTATTGATTTTAAAGGAGTTTATTTATACGGATCTTATGCAGCTCACTGTGCAAAAAAAAACAGTGATATAGATATTGTAGCCCTATTTGATAACGAATTAACGCGGAAAGAACGTATGAATTTATGGGGAATAATAGGAAAACTTGAAGCTGAAATGGATGTTGTTTTAGACCTTCATCCTACAACGATGGCAGCACTTAAAAAAAATCCTATCTACTATAATCAGGTTGTAAATAAAGGAATTTATTATGGAATTTGATCCCAAAATTATAATTAATAATGTAATCAAAAAAGCTGATGATGCCTTAGTCGCAGCAGAATATAATTTTGAAAACAAATTTTACACAACTTGTCAAAACAGACTATACTATGCAATTTTTTATATAGTTACAGCTTTAGCATACACAGACAATTTTATTACATCTAAACATGCCCAGTTAATGAAGATGATTTACGTTCCTCAATAAAAGATGTCAAAATATTTGTAAACACAATAAAAAACTATTTACAAAAATAAAATTAATTATTTTTTTCTTTATCGAGTTTTTTAACCGTTAAGATTTTGTCTTTTACCTCAATGTCCACATCGTGCAAAACAGGGTTAATACCCATTTCTTCAAGGTAAAGCTTAGGAATTATTATGCCGTAACTTGTGCCAATTGTCTGTAATTTTCTACGAACCATTATTACCTCATTATAATAAAATTACTACAATATTATAACAAAATATTATTGACAAATGATTATAATAACATTAGAATATTATTATAATGAACAACAAATCTCATTTTGATCAGCTCCAAATAATCTCTGAACATGCAACAAAACTTTCCAGCTATCTGCATGTTTTACAAGCATACACTGAAAACGAAATGATTGATAATGACAAAATCGGCAACATATTTGAAATCCTTGACCTGGCAGTCAAGGAAATTGACATAATTACACAACAAGTCTGACATAATTTAGTCATCCCGAACTTGGTTCGAGACCTCGCCGGAAGTCAAGGTACAAATCTAAATTAGTAAGATGCTGAAATAAATTCAGCATGACAGATATTTTATTTATGTCATCCCGAACTTGGTTCGGGATCTCACCAAAGTCGAGTTACAAATCTAAATTAGTAAGATGCTGAAATAAATTCAGCATGACAGATACTTTATTTATGTCATCCCGAACTTGGTTCGGGATCTCACCAAAGTCGAGTTACAAATCTAAATTAGTAAGATGCTGAAATAAATTCAGCATGACAGATACTTTATTTATGTCATCCCGAACTTGGTTCGGGATCTCACCAAAGTCGAGTTACAAATCTAAATTAGCATGATGCCGGAATAAATTCAGCATGACACAATTGCCTATAAAAAACTAACGTCTGTGAATATCAACATTGCTTTCATACAAAAGCTGCTTTCTTTGAAGCTTGTACAAATCATTTTTCTGTTCTTCTGATTTTTTTAATTCCGCATAACATGTTGCTTTTGCTTCATCTGAAAGAGCGTTGCAGCTTTTCAAATATTTTTCAAAACTAACCCTTCTCTCAGCCCAATACTTCTTTTTAATCCTTTCGGATTTTACAAAACTGAAAACATTAAATAAATCATGGCTGTCTTTATAAACAGCATTTTCATAACCTGTTTCACAAAAATCAGTCCATTTAGGAGGTATAACAAGCGGCTTAATTTCTTCCGCCATAATTTCATCCTTATCCGGTTCAATGTTTGCAATATTTTCATCAGAAAAAACCGGTATAGCCAGAAAAATTGACAGTAACAGAGTAATTAATAAAAACCTTTGCTTCATAATGTCTCCAATATTTATACACTTATAAACAACATTTATCCCAGAATAATATTTTTTCAGCCAAAAGTCAAGAGTATTACCTATTTTTGTATTATAATTTACATGATATAAGTATAAATATCAGGATTCAAAAAATGAAAAAAGTATATATAGAAACAATGGGCTGCCAGATGAATAAATCTGATACGGAAAGAATGCTCGGCATGCTCTCTTATCTCGGATACGAAGAAACAAAAAAACCGCAAAAAGCCGATTTACTCATGGTAAACACATGTTCAATCAGACAATTAAGTGAGGATAAAGCTTTTAGCCAGTTGGGAGTCTGGGGTAAATGGAAACAAAACAAACCTGAACTCAAAATAGGTATTACAGGCTGCGTTGCGCAGCAAAAAGCAAAAAACATTTTTTCAAGAGCACCATATGTCGATTTCGTTCTTGGAACCCACAAAATTTATGCGCTTGCAGAAGTTATAAAAAGAGTAAATGCTGGTGAAAGAATTTGCGAATGCGAAGAAACAAATTTGCCGACACAAAACGAAAAAGGTTACCCGATTAAACGTGTTAAATCGACAAATGCCTGGATAAATATTACAGAAGGATGCAACAATTTTTGTACATACTGTATTGTTCCATATACCAGAGGCAGAGAACGTTCAAGACTTCCGGAAGTTATTATAAAAGAGGCTAAAGACGCTCTAAATTCCGGATTTAAAGAAATTACACTTTTAGGACAAAACGTGGACAGCTACGGCAAAGACTTTTCAAGCAAACAACCATCAAGACTGGAACTTGTAAATTACAGGCTTGCACAGCTTTTAAGAGAACTAAATGCTCTTGAAGGTAATTTCAGAATACGTTTTGTCACCTCCTATCCGACAGATATAACAGAAGAGCTTATAAAAACGGTAGTTGAGCTCGATAAGGTTTGTGAATACTTCCATATTCCCATGCAATCGGGAAGTTCTTCCGTATTAAAAGCAATGAACAGACGATATAACAGAGAAACATATGCAAAAATTGTTGAAAAAGTCCGACTTATGGTGCCGGATGTAACTATAACAAGCGACTTTATCGCAGGTTTTCCCGGAGAAACAGAAGAACAGTTTGAAGAAACGCTTACTGCAATTGATGAATTTGAACTTGACTACTGCAACGTAGCAGCTTACTCTCCACGCGAAAAAACAGTTGCTGCAAAATGGATTGACAAATTTATTCCCGAAGATGTAAAGGATTCAAGATTTCAACGTTTAAATAAAAAAGTACAGGAAAACTGTTTGAAATCAAATCTTAAATATGTCGGGCGTGAGATGGAAGTTTTAGTCGAAAGTTATTATGAACGCAAAGGGAAATTAATAAATACCGGAAAGACAAGAAACTTTAAAACTGTCCATATTCCTTGCGACAAAGATTTGACAGGGAAATTTGTTAACGTAAAAATTACGGGCGCCAAAACATGGTATCTGCAAGGAGAAATAATATAATATTTATTAAAAAAAACAGCCGAATTGAATTAATCCGACTGTTTACTTTTTTGGTGAAAAATAAAAAATTTATGCGTCAAAATCCATTTTAAAGACATTGTGCGCAAAACCTGCGAGGAAGCCGACTCCAGAACCAGCAACAAGGAAAGGTATTGCCGGACGTTTTAATTTTAGCATAACATGGTATCCTTTTGCGAAATTTCTTGTAAGCTCTTTTGAAAGTTCGTTGACATTTCTTATAATACCGCGAAATTCTTTACCGGCAAAGGATTCTTCACCGCCAAGAGCTTTAACTCTTGCAGCAATATTTTTACTTGTAAAAGCATCTTTATCCTTTGACTCAATCATTTTAACAAAGACATCCTGAGCTTTTGATTTCACACCATTGTTTTTAAACTCCTGCACCTTTGCTTTATTCGTCACTTTACGGCAATAATTAATCATCCAACGACGATTTATAAAATCTTCCTGTTTCTGAACAGGATAAAGATACTTTAACGCATAACCACCGGCCATACCTGCCGCTGTCGACTTAATAATAGTATTTAATTTGGAATTATCTTGTTGTCCTACTGCACTTACTGTCATAGCTAATAAACCTTTACTTAACTAACACACGTAAATAGTATTCACACCGGTTGAATTTATTATAGAAAATTCAACTAATTATAAACACATATATGGCAGATTTACACTTAAATATTTTGAACTTTTATCCCGTGAAAACGACATGGCTCAAAACTGAGTAATTAAATCCATATAAAAGGATAGCACATAATTATTTTTTTGTCAAGGCCTTAATTAAGTTTAGTAACAACATTACAATAACAACAGCCAGTATATAAATAAAATAATGTTTAATTGTTGCAGACCCCATAAACAATGATGCAAT
This sequence comes from Candidatus Gastranaerophilales bacterium, assembly GCA_944326015.1. Lineage (GTDB taxonomy): Bacteria > Cyanobacteriota > Vampirovibrionia > Gastranaerophilales > Gastranaerophilaceae > Stercorousia. The sequence goes on along the minus strand of CALVCJ010000016.1, from coordinate 16,804 downwards.
TGCCCCGGCTATGATCGCGACAGATGTTAAAATCATTACTGTTTTTTTCTGTGAAAATCCTGCGTGAAGCAGTTTATGATGGATATGTTCAGCATCAGCAACAAAGGGGGATTTACCTTTTGCAATTCGCCTGAGTGACGAAAACGTAATATCCATAATAGGAACAGCCAACACCAAAAAAGGAAGCAAAATTGCAAGAGTTGCAGCTTTCATAACTCCTGTTATAGAAATTGTTGCTAGAAGAAAGCCTGAAAACAATGCACCGCTGTCGCCCATAAAGATTTTTGCAGGGTTAAAATTGTATGTTAAAAATGCGAGCATGGAACCAGCAAGGATAAACCCTATTAATGCAATTATAGAATTTGGTGGAGTCATTGCAACAGCAATAATCGCTAGCGTAATAGCATTAACAGTAATTACCGAGCCTGCAAGCCCGTCAACACCATCTATAAAATTCAATGCGTTTGAAATTCCAACTATCCATATAAGAGTAACCGGATAAGAAAAAATCCCTATATGACCTATAAATGGAACATTATTAATCTGAACTCCCAATAAATAAACAAGGGTTGCTATCGAAATTTGCAAAAAAAGTTTAAATTTTGCATCAAGGTTATAAATATCATCCACAAGCCCTAATAAAAACATTAAAGAACCGCCGAGCAAAATTCCTGACAGAAGATTTCCAGAAGGGTAATAACTCATAAACACAAGACATAAAAATGTCAGCATCGTACTTGCCCATATTGCGACCCCGCCTATTCTTGATATCGGCTTGGTGTGAATCTTTCGTTCATTCGGGACATCAACAAGCCCCTCTTTTTTTGAAAAACTTATTACAAGAGGAACAAGACATACCCCTATAAGATAGGCTATTACTGTTCCGATTATATGTGCATGTGTTAGTTTTATAAGCATTTAGATTAATCCTTTTAATTAGAGGGTCAGAAGCCCGGATGTCAGGAGGTCAAGCTAGTTTCACTCAAAATATTTATTTCCGATAACAGCCTGCCTTCCAGACATTCTGTCATCCGGGCTTCTAGTTTTTGTATATCGGGTATTTTTTACAAAGTTTAAGAGAACGTTCCCTTAAATTTTGCAAACCCAATTCATTATCTGACGAAAATATTGCAGATGCAATAATTTTTGCAACTTCCGTCATATCATCTTCTTTAAAGCCTCTTGTTGTAACAGCAGGTACACCTAATCTTATACCACTTGTGACAAACGGGCTCTGCGGGTCATTCGGCACTGTATTTTTGTTTGCGGTAATTCCAACGCGCTCAAGAACATTCGCCATATCTTTACCTGTTTTGCCTGTTTTTCTTAAATCAAGTGTCATCAAATGATTTTCGGTCATTCCACCAACAATATCCATGCCCTCATCCATCAACCCTTGTGCTAAAGCTTTTGCATTTTTCAAAATCTGTTTTGCGTAAGCTATAAATTCCGGTTTTGAAGCCTCAAGAAGTGCAACTGCTTTTCCTGCAATAATATGTTCAAGAGGACCGCCTTGAATTCCCGGAAAAATTGCTTTATCAATAATCTGTGCAAAATCCTCATCACACATTGTAATTCCGCCTCTAGGACCTCTGAGAGATTTATGCGTTGTTGTTGTTACAAACTGTGCGTAACCAGCAGGCGACGGGTGAAGTCCAGCTGCAACAAGCCCTGCAATATGCGCGATATCTGCCAGCAGGTATGCTCCAACTTCATCTGCAATGTCCCGAAACTTTTTAAAATCAATAATTTTAGAATAGTTGCTTGCGCCGCAGATTATAAGTTTAGGTTTATGCTCAAACGCCATTTCACGGACATTATCGTAATCAATATTGCCGTATTCATCCACACCGTAGCTTTTTACATCAAAATATAAGCCTGAAAAATTAACAGGCGAGCCATGAGAAAGGTGCCCGCCGTTTGAAAGATCCATGCCTAGCACTTTATCACCAGGTTTTAAAACTGCCATAAACACAGCCATATTAGCCTGAGCCCCGCTATGCGGCTGGACATTTGCATGATCCATGTGAAAAAGCTCACATGCTCTTTTTTGTGCAATTTCTTCTATAACGTCAACATGGTCACATCCGTTATAAAAACGTTTATGCGGTTTCCCTTCAGCATATTTATTTGTTAAAACACTTCCGCAGGCTTCCATTACAGCTTCTGATGTTATATTTTCACTTGCTATAAGTTCAATCGTATTTTGCTGACGCTCAAATTCTTTTTCTATCTGTTCTGCTACTACAGGATCAACTTTTTTGATATGTTCTATATGCATTTTACACACCCCTCACTTTATCTAACGGAATAATTATAAGTGAAAAAGATTTTTAAGACAATAAATTAAACTTAAAATTTATATACAAATGTACACCAGCCTGACTAATAATGTCATGTTGAACATTGTATTAATAATTGATATTTACAGAAGTACAAAAGCCATCAGGATAAATTACTTAATTATTTCTTTACATAAAATTCTGCAGATGCAAAAACTTTATGTGGATTATCCTTTGAATAAACTCTCATAAAATAATACCCGCCCTCGTTTAAAACAAAATAATCAGTATAATAATTCTTTTCTTCATCTTTTAATCTTATGTTATATGTCTGTATTAACTTATAGCCAAATTGTCCGTAATCGTTGTCCTTCTTTATTATCTGAATGTAAAGATACCTTGATTCAATCTTTTTAGGCATAAAAACCAGATAATAAATTCGTGCTCCTACAGGAAAAGACGTGGAATAATCATATATGTTTTTTCCTGTTATCGGATATTTATTAAAAAGAATTGCTGGTTTGTCAGTAGTACAACCTGTCATTACGGCTGCCAAAGATAATATCAAACAGATAAAAATTATTTTTTTCATTTTTCAAGATTTTGAATTTTTTGCCGGACAACTTTGGCTGTATTTTCATCTTTATTTTGGGTCAAGAAAATTTTATAATTATTCAAAGCTTCTTTCTTGTCACCGTCCTGATCGTATGCAAGCCCCAGTGCATAGTATGCATAGCTGTAATTCGGATTTAAGGCTATTACGCGATGAAAACACTCTTTTGCTTTCCCGTTGTTTTCCTCATTTGCGTACACAAGGCCGAGGTTAAACCAGCCGTCAGCATAATTAGGATTTACTACGATTGACTTTTTATAAAAGTTAATTGCATTTTTATTATCATTTTTAATTTTGTAAATATTGCCGAGTTTCAAAAGTGTAACTTCATCAGAAGGATTAAGCTCCAGAGCAGCTTTGTAATTTATAATTGAAGCATCATAGTCTTGTTTTTTATAATTTTCATCACCTTTTGCGATAAATTCTTTATCAGTAAGAGTATCTGCTTCTTTTTTCGTGTCGTCAGACAAAACTACCTCTTTTATTTCAGCAGAAGAATTTTCAGAAGAAATTTTCACATCTTTAGCTTTATTTGAAGATGCAATAAACTCTGCAAATTCATCACTGTATTCAATCTTTTCAGGTGCCATTGCAATTGCTTTTTCGTAATATTCCGATGCTTTATCATTAAGATCACAGGCTCTATATGCTTTTGCAAGTCCAAAATACGCATAGCTGTCTTTAGTTCCATTCTTAACTGCACGATCAAATGTCTCTGTTGCAAGCGAATAATTATGCTCCTGTAAATATTTATCCCCTAGAGCTACAAGAGCAGCGGAAAGATTTGATTTCACATCGGGATTATTTTTCTGAGTCAAAAGCTCATCATAAATTGCAACAGCATCATTGTAATTTCCCATTGCATGAAGAACAATAGCTTTATTATATCTCAAATCATAGTCGTCTTTTTTCAATGTTAGCGCTTCATTATAATATTGCAGGGCATTCTCGTAATCCTTTTTAAGGTGATAGCATTGTGCCAAATCTTCTATAATGTTAATATCCTTTTTATCTTTTTGTAATTGTAGTGCTTTTTCATAATTTGTAATTGTCTCGTCAAGTTTGTTAAGGCGTTTATAAACTATACCAATATTACGATAAGCTTCGGGATTATCAGGATAATTTGATATATAAATTTTATAATTTTCAATAGCAGCCTCATTCTGACCCATATCAGCCAGCAGATTTCCATAGTCAAAACGAATTGAGTTCAAAGCCGGCTGCTGTCTGAATACGATATCATACTGAGCAAGGGCAAGATCATTTTTTCCGAGTTCTTGATAAGAAAGCGCAAGGCTTATGTGATTTCTTGTATTATCGGGATCAGCGTCAACCGCCCTTTCAAGAAATTCAACAGCACGCGTATAATCTTGAGTCTCAAAAAGAGCAAGACCATAATTTGAAAAATCTTTAAATCTTGTAGGGTTTGCCTGGTATAAATTTTCATATTCATTCACGGCACTTTTGTAATTTCCGTCATTCAAGTAAGAAGATGCAAGGCTTTCCCGCGCTTCAGTGTGTTTTGAGTATGTAGCTAGGAATTTATTGTAATTTTCTATTGCAGACTTATAGTCTCTAAGCTGATACTGAACATTTGCAATATTCAAGTAATTGTAAAGATATTCAGGGCACATTTCAAGAACTTTATTATAAGCCTGCAAAGCTTCAATATATTTACCCTGATTTTCATAAATACTTCCGACACTGAGATAGATATAACCGTCATTTGGTTTTAATTCTGCGACTCTTGCATAAGTTTCAAGAGCTTTCTCGTACTCGCCCATTTCACTGTAAACACCGGCAAGTTTTGTATAAATCATAACATCATTTGATGAAATATTTAAAGCCTGAAGCAATTTATCAACAGCTGTTTTATAATCTTCCTTATACTCTGCAGAGCATGCCTGCTGATACAATGAATTAGCCTCGGGCGTCATAGCTGCCTGAACAGAAATACCTGTTAATGCAAAAGATAAAAATGCCGAAAATAATAACTTCTTATTTATAGTTCCACTCTCCTAATCTTTTTTACTATAACGATATTATAGCAAAAAATTAAATTTGTGTAAAACTATTTGAATATATTTCATGATTTAGCAAAATTTTGGTGGTTTTAATTATTTTTACCTGCTCCGCAGAGTCTTTATCAAAAATTAAATCATCAACTTCGCCAAAATTTTTTATCATATCAGAAAGTTGCATATACAGTTTATCAATATCCGATTCAGGAATATTTTTATCAAGCATCCTTAATATTCTGACAAGTTCTGTGTCCGTTGCATCAATTATAGCAGCATCAAGGCCGGCTCCATAGGCAAGGGCGGCATATACACGGTTAATCAACGGTCTTACATCTTTTAAAGCTCCGTTTGATATATTTGAAAGTCCAATCACAGTTTTTACGGGAGTCTCAAAACATTCCTTTATCATTTTTATTGCATTTAAAGCTTCAACCCCTTGCGGCTGATCTACACTGACAGGAAGAATTAACGGATCAAAAAAAATTTTTTCGCTATCAATACCCTTTTCCTGGCATTTTTCGTAAATATTAAAAGCAATTTCAAGACGCTGGTCAGCATTTTTGGAAATTCCGTTTTCTTGTGAAAGTGTCAAAGCTATTAGATTACTGTCAAATTCCAATGCCATATCCGTCGTAATACTCAAACGCGGTTCATCAAGAGAGGCACTGTTAATAAAAGTCCTGCCTTTAAAAGCTTCAAGTCCTTGCCTCATCTCCTCAGTGTTGGTCGTATCAAAAGAAATTCCAACATCAGATTTTACCAATCCAGCAAGCCAGGACAAAATTCCATCCAATCCGTTTTTTGCAGGACCGACATTCAAATCAATGTAATCCATATTACTTTGAAGGTCAATAAATGAGTAAATACATTTTTCATCGCGGCTAATAAGAGCTTGCCTAATTTTTTTTGAAATAATATGTATATTTTCCCCAATCAAAATCATATATAAAGTTTAGCACAGAAAAATCAATTAATCACGTTCCAATATAACAGAATATGTAATAAAAAAATCTAAAATTCCCCGTTTGTAGGATTGAAATGTATATATAAAAAATGTAATATTTTAATGTCTATATTGCATCCATAATTATTTACAAAAATTTACATCAAAGATTCCCTGACTGTGCGTACATTTTGATAACATCGCAAATTTAAGCCACTGGAGAAATGTGTCAAGATATGTTATAATTTAAACATGAATTATATATGGGGTTACTAAAAAAAACAAAAAGGAGAAGGTCTTATGACAGTGTTAACTTCTGAAACAACAAAAGAAAAACGTATTAAATCAAAATTTAATGACGAATTTGAAGATTACTTAAAAAATCAGTGCCTGAAAACAACATTTAACGGATTGGAATTACAAACATTTTCATGGTACAAAAAAGTTCTTGGTCTAATATAGCAAAATTTTAACAAAAAGGATTTAAGATACATTGAAAGTATTTATTTTAATAAAAACCAACCTGTAAAATAACGGTTGGTTTTTGGGTTGTCAAAATTACGATATCTCTCTTATCATTTCCTGTGCTTCTTCGCACTCTGGAAAAGCATCTGTAATCTTATCAAGAAGCGAAAGTGCCGAATCTTTATCATTCAAATTTTTATAACATCTTGCACTGTTTAAAAGCAAATTTACATTCAACGGATTATCTTCAAGCATATGCTTAAAGATATTATTTGCCTGCTCATAATCACCAAGTTCATAATAGCAAAGTCCTAGCATATTTTCGGTATCATTAGTCTTTTCAAGTTCATATGATTTAATTAAGTACATCTTTGCATCTTCATAATTTCCCTGAAGGTATAGTATTTTACCGGCGATAAAATACATAAATGCATTATTTGTTTCATGTTCTAACACATACTCAATCCGGGAATAAGCCTCATCAAGCTGTTTAAGATGAATTTTATTTAAAGCCGAAAATCCTAACGCATGAACATCATCCGGTTTAATTTGCAGTGCTTTGCAATAATACTCATCCGCTTTTTCAAAATTAGTTGTTGAATGCAGATAATTTGCGTACTCAAATAAAACATCAAAATCATCAGGTGCAAGCTTTAAAGCCATATTAAATTCATCTTCTGCATAATCAAACAAGCGTTTGCCGAGATACAAGACACCAAGATCTTTGTGAGCTGGGGCAAATTCAGGATTAAGTTCAACAACCTTTTTCAAAATCTTTTCTGCTTTATCCATATCATCAGTTTTTACACATAGATGAGCAAATTCGTAATAAATTTCAAAAGAAGTATTACCCTGAATAATAATTTTCTCATACAAAACTTTAGCATTTGAAAACTGACGGAGTTTAATATAAATACTTGCAAGTTTTCTTGCCATAGAAACAGATTTCGGGTTAGTCAACACAAGGTGAGCAAGAATACTTACAGCACTTGCATATTCACCTGCAGCGTCATAACAGCAAGCCAGATTGTATTGAAAATTTGTTTTTTGAGGATTATGCAAAGCTAAAATTTTATAATGTTTAATTGCCTCCTCAAGCTGATTTGATTTAACCTCGGACAATGCAAGAGCAACAAGATAACTATCCTGCGGTTCTATGGAGTATGCTTTTCTAAAAAACTCACAGGCTTCTTTATGCTTATCCTGCAGTTGCAGTATTGAAGCAATATTGTAGTAAGTAATTGAATTACCAGGGTCAAATTCACTCGCTTTAACAAAATTTTCGTAAGCTTTGTCAAGATTACCGATTGTAACATAGCATGTTCCAAGATTATTATAAAGCTGAGAATGTTCCGGATTAAGTTCCAGAGCTTTTTCAAGATATTCGACTGCTTGTTCAAACTTTTTCAGTGCCATGCAGGCTGTTCCTGCAATGTAATAAATCGTATAGTCGTCTTTTGAAAAATCAAGCGCTTTCTTAGCGGTATCAACTGCTTTTTGTGGTTCCCCATTTTTTACATAAACAACCGCAAGATTTTTATAAGCATCAATATAGCCGCTTCTTAAGCGTAAAACTTCTTCATATGCAGATATTGCATGGAGATAGTCATCCTGATTGTCATAACAGCTCGCAAGATAAAACCAGCTTAAAGCATCGTCTTTGTACTTCACAACAGTCTCAAAAACACCCTGGCCTTCTTTAAATTCATTTAAATTTATATGACAGAGGCCAAGAAGCTTTAACGCTTCAATATCTTTTTCTTCACAGTTTATAAGTTTTTCTAATTCCTGCTTAGCATCTTTATATTTTTTCTCACTGATTAAAGTATTAATTTTATTGAAATTTTCCATATCTTTATTATATCCCAAACAAAAATTACTTTACAGATTTTAAATGTGCATGGTATAATAAAAGAATCCAAACGCCTTAAAAAATTCCATTAAATTTTGCTCCAGAAAGGAACAAAAAATGGGAAAATCATCAAAATATCCGTCATATTCGTCAGGTGCAATTTCCGTAAATGGCGCAAACAAAGCAACTACAAGCAAACGCGGTAATACTATTACATCTAACTATAATATGTCTGATGATGAAAAGCGCGCTTATGAATATGCTCAAAAATCATTTGCGGATTCACTAGCTTCGGTAAACGTATTTGACGAAAATACGCAAAAAAATCTTCAATCGCAGCTTGATCAATATACACTGGACGGGCAAAAAATAATTAATAATATTTATACGCCTATGCTGGAAGATTTAAAAACAGATGTTGCATCGCGCTTCGGCAATTTTGATAACTCAATATTTATGGACAATTTAAATTCAATTGAATCAAGCCGTGCAGACTCACTAAGTAATCTGGCTCAGGATGTAGTCGCAAAGAGAGACGAACTTATAGGCAATGAATTAGCGCAGCGATACACATATTTAGGCTTCCTTCAGGATGTACAAAACCAGATGAATACTAATATTTTAAATTACATATCAGGCTCACAGGCAAACAGCTCGGCAGGTAACAGTTATAATGCACAGGCTTATGCCGCAAACAATTCATCAGGAAGTACACTGGGGAATTATGCAAACCTTGCATCAGGTGCTCTAAGTATGATGGGACCTTACGGAATGGCAGCATCGGCTGCATTGCAGATTGCTAAACAATACATTTAAATATTCAAATTTAACGGGCTTTTTTAAAGCCCGTTTTTTTATTGCGAAATCATATAAATTTAATTGCCTAAAATACTTCTAAAGTTTTTAAGTAATTAATTTCATTATTTTTTGACATATTAGGATTTTTAAGTTTTTGTTTCAATATTTCATCAAAAATCTGCTGATATTTAGGAGACGGCTTTATCCCGAATTTTTGCAGGTCATTTCCTGTTATTGAGATTTTTATTTTTCTCAAATCATCAAGATAATGCCTTGCACCCTGCTCGTCTTTTAAAATTCCGTATAGCAAAACTGTTTCCAGGCGCGCATTTTCAAACGCTTTATATAGTTCAAAATCGGTTTTCAAAACATTTCCGGGAACATCATCAAGAATTTTTTGTTCGATTTTTGTGAGAGGCAGACGGGACAAATCGCTGAGAACTCCGACATAAACAAGCCAGATATTTTCAGGTTTGTAATTATTAATCAATTTTTCAATATTAACAGAAGGCAGTTCAACATCATTCGGTGTTACAAGTTTATAAATTTTTTCATTTATAAATTTTTCAAAAGCAAGCTGGTATCTGTACCCTCTCTCATTGTGAGAGGGGAGAATTTCGCCATTATCCGAAGGAGAAAGGCTGAAATTCGGGTGAGGGTCAAATGTTTCAAGAAGTTCTTTTTTAACCCTTTTATAACTCATATCATAATTTATATTATCAAGATAGTCTTGCTGGAGTTTTCTTGTATGTTCATCCAGTTCAAAACCGAAACGTACAGAAAATTTAAGCGCTCTTATAATTCTTGTCGGATCGTCAATAAAACTTTTGTCATGCAATACACGCAGTTTTTTATTTTTCAAATCCTCAAGTCCGCCGGTATAGTCAACAATTTCGCCTGTTGTAACAGATTTAGCCAGCGCATTTATTGTAAAATCGCGGCGCATAACATCTTCCCTTAAAGAACACCCTATTTTACCGACAACAGGGAGATGACCTTTGTGGGGATAGCTTTCCGAACGTGTTGACGCAAAATCAACAACTATCGCATCCTTCCCCCTGATGCGGGAGAAGGTGCCCGAAGGGCGGATGAGGGGTGAAAGTTTCACCCTTACCGTTCCGAAATCCGGATTTACCTGAACAACTTCGCCAAACTTTGAGCAATATTCTATTGCATTTCCGACATAAGTAATATCAATATCAAAAGATTCCCGCCCGAGAAGTTCATCTCTGACAACTCCGCCTATAAAAAACAGTTTGTTTGAAGTATCCTTTATATTGATGATGTTCATGTACAGCATTTTAGCGTAAAATGTAGAAATAAACAAGATAATTGAAGACCGGATGACAAGATGTCAAGAGGTCAAGCTGTTATCGCGTGCTACGCACGAAAATTACTTCTGTAAACAGCCTGCCTTCTTGCCATCTGAACCTCCGAACCTCTATGATAAGGAGACCACATGCTACAGGAAGCTTCCCGCGCGATAAATTCAGCATTCAACAACAGTTTTATAAAAAAATTAAGCCAGTATCTTCACGACTGCGTAAGAGAAGAAGTTAAAAGCTCAACTTTCAGAAATTTAAAAGGGGACAAAGACAACAAATGGATTTTTCTTCAAGGTGATGAACAGTTGTTTTCTACTGGCGCGGAGTATATTTCTCTTGACGGAAGCGACCCGAAGCTTACAGAATTAATGATACAAAGCGATCTCGGGCAGAAAGATAAATACCTTATATATGGATATCTTTTCCTTGTCGGCAAAAGTTCGAAATCAAAAAAACATAATGAATTTTTGACTCCGCTTTTATACATGCCCTGCAAACTTGAGCGAAACGGTGTGAACATTAACTGTCTGCCGCTTGATGAAGTTTTATCGCTCAACACAGGCGCACTGGCTGCTTTAATGCGCAAAAACGATGATGAAGACGAAGTTGACCTGCTTCTTGAAGGTATTCTTGATGTTGTTCCTGATCTTCCTATAACGAAAGAAAAACTCGATATCTTCCTGACAACATTAAAATCTCTTGTTCCCGAAATCGAAATTGCCGAAAACCTCGGTGATTACAGAGAAGAGGATAATATTACAAAGGCAAAAGATTTTTATAAAGAAAAAATAGACGGCGAAAACTTAGACGAAATTATTGAAGAAGAAACAGAGCAGGAAAAACAAAAAGTTAAACTGGAAAAAATTGCGGTAACTTACCAGAGTGCAATCATTTTGACCAAACGCCCGTCAGTAACTGCAGGGGTGCTTCACGAATTAACACAGATTGCAGAAAAGCCGTCTGGGATATATAGAGAAACAGCGCTGAGCATAATTAATGAAGAATACGCTCAGAGCAGGGAAAAATCAGTTCCGCTTAAAGATATGAATAAAGTTACGGATTTTTATCCGATAACTCCGCTTTCATTAAGCGACAGCCAGCTTCAGGTTATCAAAAACATTGATAACAGTAAGTTCGTAGCCGTTCAGGGACCTCCGGGAACAGGTAAATCACAGACAATAGTAAACCTTGTCGCGCACCTTGTTGCAAACGGCAAGACAGTTATTGTCGCTTCCCGTATGGACAAAGCTGTTGACGTTGTTGCAGAGCGTTTAAATGAGCTCGGGGCATCACACATGGCACTCAGAGCAGGTCGTCTGAACTACCAGAGACAGTTGAGTGAAGAGTTAAACAATCTGCTCTCGCAAAACAGCGATCTGGATGAAGGTGTCGAAGATATACTTCTTGTCGATACAAAAGACATGAAAGACCACCTTGATATGCTTAAAAACATGGAAGGAAAGTCTGAAACTATCATAAAACTTGAAAAAGACTGGCACGACAAGTTAATGGAAGTTGAAGAACAGGAAAAACTTCTCGGTAAAAAAGAATTTATCAAAAAAAGCCTCAAAAAAGGCGAAATCGATATCGTCTCAGGGATTATAAAAGTTCTTGAACACAATATGGAAAAGGCAGGATTTATTTCCAAAATAGCCAACTTTACAAGTCTTGGCCAGCTCAAGAAAATTCTGAATTTGAAAGAATTTGATGTAACTTATGAAAACCTCGGAAGATTAAAACAAGAGTTGGATTTTGCAAATATGGAATGGTCTTTGAGAAAAATAGAAGCCGATATTCAAAAAACAGGCAATCTCCACATGCTCTCAGAACAAATCAGGACAATGAAACGCAAGCAAAAAACTCTTGCAACAAATATCCTTAGAAACAAACGTCGCGAAGCATTGAAAGGTCTTTTGCGCGATGAAAACAAACGCAGAAGATTAAAAGTACATGCAAAATCCCTTGTAACAAACAGAAAACGTCTGCAAACCAATATTCTTGAAGAAGAAGATTTTAAACCGCTTCTGGAAGCCTTCCCCTGCTGGTGCGTAACAACTTATGCAGTATCAGATTCACTGCCATTGAAACCGGGGATGTTTGATGTTGCAATTATTGATGAAGCATCACAATGCGATATCGCAAGCTGTTTCCCGATATTGTTCCGTGCAAAACGCGCCGTAATCGTAGGCGATGACAAACAGCTTCCGCATTTGTCCTTCCTTGAAAAAGCAAAAGAACAATCTTTCTTAAGCCAGTACGGAATTCCCGACAAATACCAGCTTATCTGGCGTTTCAGAACAAATTCAATGTTTGACCTTGCGGATTATTATTCAATGAATTCCGTTATGCTGGATGAGCATTTCAGAAGTCTGCCGCCGATTATTAATTTTTCAAACCATGAATTTTACAATGACAGAATTCGCGTTATGAGAAAAGACAAACCCGATGAAAAAGTTCTGGAGCTTGTCGAAGTTCTTGACGGCAAAGTGGACTTTGATGCTACAAGAAATCTTCCCGAAATTGAAGCGCTGGTTAAAAGATTACATGAAATAATCATAGAAGATGAAAGACAAAATCCCGACAATCCTGTCTCAGTCGGTATAATTTCGCCGTTCAGAGCACAGGTGGAACAATTGAAAATTTCTGTTTCAAAAGTTCTTTCAGATTATATGATAAAAAAACACCAGATAGAAATCGGGACTGCCCATACATTTCAGGGAGACGAGCGCGATATTATGCTGATTTCATGGGCTGTTGCGGATAACAGCTACAATCAGAGTCTTATATTTTTACAGAAACCGAACCTCTTTAACGTAGCAATCACAAGAGGACGTAACAAAGTTATAAACTTTATTTCACGTAACCCGAGAGAACTCCCGGAAGGCCATTTCAGAAATTACGTATCATATATGCAGCTTTATCAAGACCGCAAACAGGCAATGCTCTCAGGCGATATTGATGAAAATATCTACAAAAATACGCTTGAACGTGAAGTTGCAGAACAAATCAGAGAACTCGGGCACAAAGTCATAGCTGGAACAGAAATTGCAGGCTTAAGCGCAGATCTGCTTATTGATGACAAGTTTGTAATCGAAATTGACGGATTAGATGACAAAATTAAATCTCACATTTCTAATATGAAAAAACAGGCAATAATTGAACGCTCAGGCTTTAAAGTTAAACGCATAACATACCGCGAATGGCAGTATTCTCCGAAAGCATGCCTTGACAGGGTTCTGATTGAAGAATAAAATTTACCACGGATAATCGTCATTAATTTCCCACCCGTCAGCCATAATTTTTCCGCCGCAAGCACGATAGGCTTCTGACGTATTTATTTGTTCTTTAGTACACAGATCCTTATCATTATCACCATAATATCCGGATATCACACCTTTTTGAGTATTAATTTTAAATTGGAAAACATCTTTTCCTATTATATTTGGTTTTTTCGGCCCGTTAATATCTATAGATAATAATTGCAGCTTTGTATCACTCCAGCCAAAAGGTCGTATATATGCATAAGTTCCGTCACCGTATATAAAACCGGGAACTTTATTATACGTACCATAAACCGCTGCATCCTTATTAGTTAAATATCCATAACCATTATTACTGCTATAACCACAATCCTTCATTGTTTTGCAAATCTTAATCACTTTTAAATACGGCTTCCAATAAGTTTCAAAATATTTTAAATTATCCTCATAAGAACTTGATGCTTCAGTCGCCGACCACACAGAAGAATCCCAGTTTTCATACTGGGATTGTACAAAAGCCTGAGCAAATGTAGAATAAGCCTTTTTTAATTGCGCGGCAGTCTGCTTTTTTTGATAATTAGTAATTAAAGCCGGCATTGTCATAGCTGCAACAACACCTATAATACCTAATGTAATCAAAACCTCAGCAAGAGTAAATGCAGCACCGGAAGCTTCTAGTCTGCCCCCCCCCCGAGATTTTTAATAATAAATCTGTTATTCATAAAAAAACTCCTTTCTTGCTTGCATCATAATTTTATTATACATTATACTTTTCTGAAATTCAATTATTATTTAATGTAATTTATATCGCAGTTACACCAGATACTCTCAAAAAACAGTCATAATGTCATTGTGAACTTGTTTCGGAATCTTATCATTGTAAGACACTGAAACAAGTTCGGGATGACATTCAATCTAAACTGCGATATAAATTACTAACTCTATTTTTTTATAAATTTAATCTCATACCCGAGAATGTCAGCCAGAATAAAAGCTTCTTTTAAAGAAAAACTTTCTCTTTTAAGCTTACCAGTTAAACTATCCAGTGTATATTGTTTACTGGTTTTTTCTGTAAGCTTCTCAGCAACTTCAGTAAGCGTTATACCATTTAAAGATAATAATGATTTTATATAATTCCTTATATTAATATCCATAGAATATATCATAATATATTTGACAAAAATTATTAATTAGTATATAATATCTGTTATATATAACAGATAATTGTCGCATTAAACGAACATTATTAATAGGATTTTATGGATATTAAAACAATCGACGACTGTTACATGGATTGCTATGAAATTCATCAGTTGTGCATTATTCTCAATGAATATCTTGAAAACTACATTGACGAAACCTATATCGCAGACAGAGCCAATACTTTTGTTAAAGTTATTGAAAAAAGAATTGAAATTCTTACTGACAATCTTGATAAATTGGTTGAGGAAGAACACCACAAAAAATACAGCTGCCAAATAATTTAAGACAGCTGTATTTTAAAAGTTATTAACCAAATTTATTTTACTTCTTTAATTATTATAGAAGCATTCTGACCGCCAAAACCGAATGAATTTGACAGTGCAACATGAATATCGGCTTTTCTTGCTTTATGTGGAACATAATCAAGGTTTCCTACCTTTTCATCCTGATTGTCAAGGTTAATTGTAGGCGGAACAAGATGTTCATTTATCGTCTTAACGCAGGCAATACATTCAACAGCACCTGTCGCGCCGAGAAGGTGTCCGTGCATTGATTTTGTTGAACTTACAAGAAGATTTTTATTTTCTTCTTTGCTGCCGAATAAACCTTCAATTGCTTTAGATTCAGCAATATCGCCTAATCCTGTGCTTGTACCGTGTGCATTAATATAATCAACATCTGACGGTTTCAATCCTGCATCTTCAAGCGCAAATTTCATAGAATGAGTAGCGCCCTGTCCTTCAGGGTCAGGCGCAACAACATCATACGCATCAGCAGTCTGACCGTAGCCGACAACTTCAGCATAAATTTTTGCACCGCGTTTTTTGGCATGCTCGTATTCTTCCAGAATAAGAACACCGGCACCTTCAGACATTACAAAACCGTCTCTGTCAACATCCCACGGACGTGAAGCTTTTGTCGGTTCATCATTACGTTTTGAAAGAGTTCTGGCGCTTGAAAAAGCTCCGATACCAACATCACAAATTGTTGCCTCGCATCCGCCTGCTACCATAATATCAGCATCTCCGTATTGAATTGAACGGAAAGCATCACCTATAGTATGAGTACCGGTTGCACATGCTGATACAACAACTTTATTAGGACCTTTAAAACCGTATTTCATGGAAATTCTGCCTGATGCCATATTCACAATCATCATAGGAATTGTAAAAGGCGAACATTTATTAGGACCTTTTTCAAGAATACGGACATGGTTGTCTTCAAAAGTTCTGAAACCGCCTGCCGCAGAGCTTACCATGACTCCGATTTTATAAGGATCAACGTCTGTGACTTCTTCAAGTTTAGCATCTTTCACTGCCTCATCAGCAGCAATCATTGCAAACTGAATAAATCTATCCATTTTTTTAGCTTCTTTAGGATCCAGATATTCTTCGGGGTTAAAATTTTTAACTTCACCTGAAATTTTTACAACATGCTTTGAAACATCAATAAGTTCGGAAGTGGTTATTCCGCTTTTTCCTTCTACAAGACTATTCCAAAATTTATCAACGCCGACACCAAACGGTGTAACGGCTCCAAGTCCTGTGATAACTACTCTTCTTTTTGTCATCTCTTTACCTTTTTAAAACTATCTTTTAATAAATATACGAGGGGAAAATTATTATTAAATTTTCGCCCCCGCATAAAATTTATTTAGCCGGCATCTTTATCTGATGCCAAAAGTTACTTATTTGCTGTGAGCATCAATGTAGTTAACAGCATCTTGAACTGTTTGAATTTTTTCAGCTTCTTCATCAGGGATTTCGCATCCAAATTCTTCTTCAAAAGCCATTACTAATTCAACAGTATCTAAAGAGTCTGCACCCAAATCAGCAGTAAAGCTTGCTTCAGGAGTAACTAAAGCTTCATCTACGCTTAATTGATCTACAACTACTTTTTTAACTTTTTCAAATGTACTCATTTCTAATTTCCTCATAATTAAATTACTATACTATTTGTTCTCTAATATTATACTTAGAGCAAGATTTTTTTGCAAGGAATTTACAATCCTCTCATCATTTTGTTAAAAATCTTTACTTTTT
>CALVCJ010000015.1 GCA_944326015.1 Candidatus Gastranaerophilales bacterium | reverse complement strand
ATTGCGGTTTCAAAACAGCTTTTACCGATTTATGACAAACCGATGATTTATCATCCGATTTCGGTTTTGATGCTTGCTGGAATCAGAGATATTCTTATTATTTCGACTCCGGTTGATTTACCGAATTTTAAAAGGCTTCTTGGATACGGCAGTCATTTCGGGGTTAATTTTTCGTATAAAGAACAGCCGTCTCCTGACGGGCTTGCGCAGGCATTTATTCTCGGGGAAGAATTTATAGGGAATGATTGCGTTTGTTTAATTCTTGGGGACAATATTTTTTACGGCGGCGGATTTTCAGGAAAGTTGAAACAAGTTGTGAAAGATATTGAAAATAAGGGCGGAGCCGCAATTTTTGGATATCCGGTGAAAGATCCGCAAAGATTCGGAGTTGTTGAATTTGATAATGACGGCAAGGTGCTTTCTATCGAGGAAAAACCGCAAAATCCTAAATCTAATTACGCTGTTACCGGATTGTATTTTTATGACAATAAAGTTGTCGAGTATGCAAAAAATTTAAAACCATCACCGCGCTATGAACTTGAAATTACAGATTTGAATAATATTTATCTGCGTCATGAAGAGTTGAATGTTGAACTTCTAGGGCGTGGTTTTGCATGGCTAGATACCGGAACCCACCAGTCACTTTTGCAGGCGAGCCTGTTTGTAAAAACAATAGAGGAAAATCAGGGGATAAAAATTGCCTGTCTTGAGGAAGTTGCATTAAGGATGGGATTTTTAACCAGAAATGATTTGAATGCTAAACTTAACAGGCTGGGAAATAATGAATATGATAATTATATAAGAAATATTTTGCAGAATTAAAAGGGTATGATTTTATAAAAAAGATAAATAATGCAAACTTCTAGGAGCAAGACTTTGCGGTCTGCGTCTACTAAAGCTGCAAATGTAGGACATTTTATTTTGTTTTATAATTTTCCTGCAATATTTTTTTGTACAAAATCTTAATATTACTAAATATTTTGTTTTTTTTAGGATATAATTAGCAAAAAAGTTTTTTTAGTATTTTTCTGATACCGGAATATAAAAATAAAATATAATGAGGTAAATATGCAAGTTAATTTAAACACAACTTTTAAAAGTACAAATTATCCCCAAAGAAAATCAGTCGAAAAGTATAAAATGCAAAATAATGCAGCACCTTATACCCCGTCAACAAATAATTCAATAACCGCTTCCGATATAAATTTTGCCGGTTTTGGTTTTATAGGTCGTACGGCGCAGAATTCTGATTTTACTAATTTTATTGTGAAAGCAGCACATTACCTGGAAGTTTCTCCGAATAAATTGCGTAAATATATTACTCCCAAAGAGCCTATGCGGATGAAATTTTTTCATGCATTGACAGAAAATTATGTTGCTGACTTACATAATCTCAGAGTGCCTGATTCAGCTCAGAAAGATATTGAAAAACTTTATAATCTGATCGGGTCGCCGCAAGATATTCATTTTTCACTATTAAACAACAAAGCCTATTCTTTCGCAGAAAGATATAAAATGCTTGAATTGTCGTCAAGATCCAAATATCATCTTGATCTTCTCGGACAACTGCAGACTTTGAAAGACTTAGAAGGACGTAATTTAAATTTACCGGGTGACACAGTGTTCTCTGTTTTGTCGTCGGATAATGTTAAAAATCTTAGTGAAAATTTTGAAAATTTCCGTTCTTACATTGTCTTAAACCACGAAAACAAAGATTTTGTTAAAAATTTGCTGAGAGAAATTGCAACTGATCAGATATCTTTTAACCCAAAAGAACTAGATAAAACATTATCAATAAAATCATTTCAAAAATCTTCTATAGTTCTTGAAAAATTGCCGGCAGAATTTCTTGCTGAAAATTACAATATCTTAGGTCTAAAACTTTTAAGCAGCCGTATTTGGGGTATCAGAAATCTTATTCCTAAAAACAGCAGCCTAACCGAAGAAGAAATGGCGTTTTATAAATATTTAATAAACTCCACCAATGAGGGTAATTTTTCTATAAGAAAAGACTTTTTTGAACATAATGCAGGATTTGTCGCAGAAAGAGATACCGGTGCTGAGGTAATGGAATTTTTCAAAAGAATGGACCAAGATGAAGATTTCAGAGAAATTTATAAATATGCAGCAAAAAATTCTTACAGTTTAATGAATCGTCCAATTAGCGAACTTATGTTTTATGTTGACAGTTTTGGCTCTGATGTTCTGGTAAGGAAATTGAAAAATTTTATAAGGATAATAAATTCAAATACGAATGACGATTGTAATCCTGAAAAAATGATTGACATATTGAGTGAAAATTTGAATAACAATTTTTATATCACAAAGGATCAGATTAGTGCTGCCAGAAAAGATGAATTTAACGCAAGATTTGACGGTATGTTTTTAGGTACTGCAAAATCCCGTTATAAGAGAGCAAAACGAATAATTTTCTATAAGATTATGCCTGAGATTTTTGGTAAAGGAAAGCCTACTCCGATAAAACAACGATTACGCTACCGTGCGATAACTGATGAACCTCTTATGAATGCAGCTAATCAGGTTGATACAACTCCGCAGACGCCTAAAATAAAAGTTAAACGAGATTATAAAGCTATGAAATTGAAAATTAAGCAGGAAGGTCAGGAAATTATTAAATCCAGAATGCGTTTTAAAAATGGAAGTGAACCTGATATAAAAAGATATACGAAAATAAAAAATGGATTTCTTAATGAGATGTTTGATTCAGTAAAAGAAGTTCGCGCAAAGGAACGTGCCGAAGGTAAAAAAACTTTGAGCGTTTCGAATAAACATGTTCTTGAACTTTACTCAAAAATTACTGGTAAAAATAAAAAACTGGTTAAAGAACTTCTTACAAAACGCGATGAGGCAGGTAACAGATTATACACTGTGAGACAAATATCCAGAATACTGGATGAATTAAACATACAAAATGCTCAAAAAGTAAGCAAGAAAAAATAATTATAAAACAGCAAAAGGATCGGAATTTTATCTGATCCTTTTTTAATCTTTATACCTGCTCTGTTGTCTAATCGACATATTTGTTTCAGATTTTAATATAAACTATATGCAAAAACATAGTTTATTTAGTATTTTGTTTTTTATCTTTTTTTCAACTTCGGCCTACGCCAATGACATTCAAATTGCGAATTTTGATGAACTTATTAATTCCACGCCGTCTGATGGGGATGTTTTGAATTTTACAAATGATTTGGATTCTGATTCATCTGTTGGAACCCATTTTGCAAATCTTGACATTACTTTTGAGGGAAACGATTATTCACTAGACGGCAACAATAGTTTCAGTGGTTTTGTATTTAATCAGGAGACTATTTTTAAACGTGTAGGTGTTCGCAATTGTAAAGGTCAGACATTTAATAATTCTAGTTTTGCTGGTGCTATATATAATAGCGGAGGTGAAATAAAAATTGAAGAAGCAGTATTTACTAATAATTTTGTTGACTCAAACAATTTAAATTTCGGTGTAGGTGGAGCATTATATAATCTGAATGGTGGTAATGTTAGTATAAATACAGCTTTGTTTGAATCCAATTATGCAAATGGTGCTGCATCTTATGGCGGTGCAATAGCAAATGGACATAATCAAACAGATGATAGTATGACAATAAATAATTCCATATTTCGTAATAATTATGCTGAAGGGAGTGTTATTCCTTATGGCGGAGCAATTTACAATAATGGGACGGTTAATATTACAAACAGCACTTTTGACAGCAATCGTGTTTTCGGTGAAGAAAGTATGGTATCATACGGAGGTGCTTTGTACAACATAGGAAATATGAATTTAAGTAATTGTAATATAACCGGCAATTACAGTGATGGCGGGACTAATACGGTTGCTAGAGGAGGGGCTTTATATAATAATAATGTATTAAATATAGATAATTCCGTAATTAGCGGGAATTACGTCCAAGCTAATTTTTACGGTGATGGAGGGGCTTTGTTTAATGATTCTTCGGGAACTGCTGTTATTAAGAATTCAATTGTTGAAAATAATAGTGTAACATCATCTTCGGGTTTTGCAGATGGCGGTGCTGCTGCAAATTCCGGAATTTTGATTATAGAAAATTCTACATTTGAAAATAACACAGATATTGACGGCTCAAATGATATTCACAATTATTCGGGAGGAACAGTTGAATTTACAGGTGACGGTGTAACAAATATATTAAGCGGTATATCGGGAAGCGGCAGCATTGTAAAAGATGGAAACGGTATACTTAATCTCGGCGGAACAAACGATGAATATTCAGGGAATTTAAATTTTGAACAGGGTACTATAAATCTTTTGAAAAACAGTACATATTTTAATGCCCAGAATACAACGCTCTCTAATAATATAAATTTCAATATGCAAAACGGAGATATTAATAACATTAATTTTGGGACTTTGAATTTATCTGGAAGAAGCAATATTGATGCTGATTTAGATTTTAATAATAATATTATGGATACAATCAGTGCAAATTCTGTCAGTGGTAACGGAACTTTGTATGTTGCAAATCTTGCTATGGAGGGTGTCTTAAAAGGAAATTTTATATCAATACCTTTTGCGAATACTGTTTTGAGAGATTATGTAAGTTATACACCATCAACTATTCAAACTCCTTTATACAATTATAATTCCGATTATAACTCATCAAACGGCAATTTTGAATTTCGTCGTTCTGGATTTAATTCGTCTGTATATGTTCCTGCAGTTGCTGCCCAGTTAGCCGGATATTTGACGGAAATTGAAACATATAAAAATGTTTTTTCAAATCTTGATATGGTAATGATAACTCCGCCAGATAAATTAAAGGGATATTTATATCAAAATAAGACAGCATATTTAGGTAATCAATTTACTTTTTCTCCTTTTAATATGCCGGAACAACGCAGAGGAATGTGGTTTAAGCCTTATACGACATTTGAAAATGTAGATTTGAAAAATGCTCCTGATGTTTCAAATGTTGGTTATGGCGGTCTTATCGGGCTTGAAAGCAGTTTGACAAAATTAGAGAGAGGTTGGTATGGTTTATATGGATGCTATGCTTCTTATAACGGGTCACATCAGTCATTTAACGGCAATAGTATTTATAATAATGGAGGGCTTGCGGGACTTGACGGCGTTTTGTATAAAGGTAATTTTTTCAGTGCCTGGACTGTTAATGCCGGGGCGTCATCTGCAGAAGCTTCAACAATTTTTGGGGGAGATAATTTTACAATGTTTAATACAGGTGTGGCGGAAAAAACCGGATATAATTTTGAAACATTTGAAAGGCATTTAATAATTCAACCAAGTCTTCTTATGTCATATACCTTTGTAAACACTTTTGATTATACGACATCATCTAATCTGCGGATTAATTCAGACCCGCTTCATGCAATTCACATAGAGCCGCAAATAAAATTTATAGGTAATTTTAAAAATTACATTCAGCCGTATATATCCGTGTCAATGGTTTGGAATATTATTGACGATACAAAATTTATGGCAAATGATGTTTATCTGCCTCAACTTTCCGTTAAGCCCTATGTACAATACGGTGCAGGTATCCAAAAGCGTTGGGGAGAACGAGTTACCGGATTTCTTGAAGCAATGATTCGCAATGGTGGAAGAAACGGTATTGCTTTTCAATTCGGTATCAGAGTAAGTATATAGTCCTTGTATTAATACCAAAAAGTTTATTAACTTTAAAATATATTATCGTTAATTATTGATTTCAGAATTCCGGCTGATTTTTGTAGTTCAAGTATTTCGTTGTTGCTGAGTGTAATGGGAACTTGTGTTTCAACCCCATTTTTACCGACTATAGCAGGCATGCTTAATACAACGTCATCTATACCGTATTCACCATGCATCATTGAAGATATTGGCAGAATTGATTTTTCATCTCTTACTATAGCTTCACAAATCCGTTTTACAGACATTGCAATTCCGTAATATGTAGCTTTTTTTCTTGCAATAATTTCATAAGCACTATTTTTTACATCCTGTGCAATTTTTTCCGTAGCTGCATTATGATCGTAATGTCCTCTCATTTCACAGAATTTATTTAAAGGAACTCCTGATATATTTGCGCTGCTCCAGGCGGCAATTTCACTGTCGCCGTGCTCGCCTATAATAAAAGCATGAACACTTCTGCTGTCAACATTTAAGTGTCTTCCTATTGCATATTTTAATCTTGCAGTATCAAGCACTGTTCCGGAACCTATTACACGGTTTTGTGGGAGTGCACTGAGTTTTATTGCCGCATAGGTTAATATGTCAACAGGATTGGATACAATTAACAAAACCCCTTTAAATTCATTAAAGTTTATATTTGGAATTATATTTTTAAATATTTCTATATTTCTTTTTACGAGATCCAACCTTGTTTCATTCGGCTTTTGATTTGCACCGGCTGTTATAATTATTACTGATGCGTTTGAAATATCTTCATAGTTGCCTGCATAAATTTTCATCGGTCTTGCAAATGGAACACCATGACTTATATCTAATGCTTCTCCTTCAGCTCTTTCCTTATCGGAATCTATCATAACAATTTCAGTAAAAAGTCCGCTTTCCATAAGACTGAACGTAATTGCCGAGCCGACAAAACCACATCCTATAATTACTGCTTTTTTAAAGTTTATGCAGTTTGCACAGTTGTTGTTGATATACATAAAAACACCTCCTGAAAATTTTTTACAAATGTTTTTTATTAGTTTTACACCAAAATAAGAATTTGTAAATTACTCCTATATAAGTTCCTCCTCTATACTTGTTTTAATTTCCCTTGTTTTGACAAATGATCTATAATTGCAAAATTCATTAATTTTGTTGTAATATTCCAATCGAATTCATTTTTTATATTTTTTGCATTTTTGTATTGTTCAGGATATATCATTTCCGGACAGGCAGTGTAAGAATCCATATTATTCCAGTTAAAAAAATAGTAGTTTAACAAATTTTTATTATATTTAAGAATATTGTTCCCAAAAAGATCTGTAAAATTGGTGAAATCGCTGTTTAATGTCAGACGGTTTGTTTCAGATATCAATTCCATAAAGTAGTATATTGTGCATCCGCTTGATACGAAATCTGAATAAATTTTCTTTTTTTGATTGTTTATAAACTTATTTGTTAAACCTGTATTATCAAAATATTTATCAAAATCTTTTGAATTCATTTTCCCTGTTTTTTCAATTCTTTGTGAAAATGGGACTATTAATGTTTCAGCGCCCAGATATTCCAGAATTTGTGCAAACAAAGCTGTAGACCCTCCTATTGATATAAATTTCCAACCTTGCGGATACTTTTTATCGAGGATATTTTTGAGATTTTCAGAAAGTCCTATAAAAAATTCCATATCTTTTTCGATTGTACTATCTGCTACATCGTCTATAGATGGTTTGTATTTTATGTTTATGCAGTCTCTTAAAAAATCTTTTTCTTCTTCTGACAGTTTATTGTAAGTCGCAACATTAAAAGTGTTATCTCTTATTGAAGGAACATTGTTATAAATATATTCATCCAGTTTGTTTTTTTCATAATACTGCAGACAGTCACCTCCTCTGCGTTTGTAGCAGGTTCTATAATCAGAACGAAAACTAATACTATCAGTCTTTTGTACCGGATAATAAGGACATGTATTTTGTGAAATATTATTGTATTTAGGATAAAAATTTGTGTAAAAATATGGGGAAATTTTCATATTCTATTGAAAACTCGAAAATAAAAATTTTTGTCAAAATTATTAATTATCTTGATATTTAATTTCAAAACGGTTATAATTTTTTTATGGACTTCAATATTGAAACTTGGCTACAAGATTTTACAAGAAAATTATTTGATGAATTTAATTCGCGCATAAAGTTTGTTGGGCTTCAGGGCAGTTACAAGCGCGGTGAGGCAAAAGATACAAGTGATGTCGATATTGTAATAATACTTGATAAACTTTCCTTTGATGATTTAAATGCATATAAAAGAATAGTTCGTTCAATGCCTTTTAGTGAAAAGATATGCGGTTTTGTATCGGGTGAAAAAGAAATTTATAATTGGCCGAAATTTGATTTATTTCAACTTGCTAACGATACTGTTTCACTGCATGGTGATTTATTAAATTTTATACCTGTTTTGAAGCGTAACGATATTCTAGAATCCGTAAAAGTTAATACTGCAAATCTTTATCATCGGATGTGTCATGGTTTTCTATTTGAAAATGCAGATTATAAAGTTCTTTATGACGGGTAT
The DNA here is from genome assembly GCA_944326015.1 of Candidatus Gastranaerophilales bacterium. Lineage (GTDB taxonomy): Bacteria > Cyanobacteriota > Vampirovibrionia > Gastranaerophilales > Gastranaerophilaceae > Stercorousia. The sequence goes on along the minus strand of CALVCJ010000015.1, from coordinate 27,533 downwards.
AAATCAGCCTTTTTTATTTTGCAAGCTGTTTTTTATATCCAAAATTCAGAGTATATAGGTTCAAAAAAGGAGCTTCTTGCACGGATTGAAGGAGAAGATAAAGAAATTTTGCTTGTTAATATGAATTGGGATTCATTAAATATATCAAAAAATATAGAATTTTATTATGAAAAAATAATTGACTGGGCTGGAAAGCATATTTAGTCAACCTGTTTATTTAGAGAAATTTCTTGTTTCAGATCATTTAAGAATTCAGGTTTATGTAAAAAACCAAGGTGTGCTCCGTTGCTTAACAGAACTGTTTTTCCCCCGGTAAGTATTTTTAGTTGTTTCAACTGTTTTTGATTTACCAGATAATCATCAAGCGAGTGATAGATTTTGTAATTTGAACTTTTTGCAAGGAAATCTGATAGTGATAAAATACCTGAATCATTTACCAAATCTTCAACGGTTTTGTATTTCCCGCCAAGAAGATACTTTTCTGTATAATCTCTGTAGTTCATATTGCTAATAGTATTATAAATATCTGTTTTTTTATTTTTTGGAGTTTTTTCGAGAGTGAATATTAAATCGGAAAGTTTTTGATGCATTATAAAACCCGTGATAAGTTTAGCTTCATCTTCAGTAAAGGGCAGTTTTTTTAAATTGAAATTTTTTGTATTGTCTTTCATATCTGAGAGCTGAACTATTTTTGAGGCAGTTTCAGCTGCTTTTTGTTTAATGTTATCGGGATTTTTATTCCATTCTTCGCTGTTTTTGTCGACCTGCTGCATTGCATAGACAAGCTCAACGGGCGGACAGATTGAAATATATTTGTTTATATTCAATGTATTATTTTTGAATTCATTATCTGCAAGAAAAAGGGTTGTTAATGCACCGAAAGAAGTTCCTATTACAGTTTTTCCTCTGAATTTGCATTTATATTTGCTTTCCAAATTTTCAATAATCTTAGTTGTAACAGTTCTTAAATATTCAGCATCCTGTGAAGGTATACCTGGTTTATATGAATCGGGCATGCTTTTGACAAATTCCCATTGGAAGTGACTTCCTTGAATTATAACAGAGTAGCCTTCATCATAAAATATTTTTGCAAGCACAATGGAGTGATGTGATGTTATGCCTTCGCCTATAGATGGATAAATGATTGCAACAGGAGAATTTTTGTCTTTTTGCATAATATATTTAAACTTATAATTTTCTTTATCTGGAGTAATATTTACAGAGGATGTTTTAATTTTTTTACTGAAACACCGATTCCATATTGACATTTCGTTCCAAAAAGATGCATCAACTTCCGGATAATCAAACAGAGCCGTCTTCATAGAATCGACAACCGGGTTTTGCGGATTGTAATCAAACAGAATAATATCAGCCATAAGTTTGGAATTATCAAGGTTATAACTTTTAAGTATAAGATTATCCGCATTTGATCCGGCATTTATTATATCAGATACCTTAATTTTTTCCTGTTCATTATGTGTAATATCTGTTTTTCCTCTCATATCAAGAGAATTTTCTACAAGTTCCGGATTTGTGTAGTTTTGTTCTTCTTCAATTTCTTTGAAACCTTTTTCAAGAATTTCTTTTCGGTCGAGGTTGTGACATTTAATATAGTTGTCAATACCGTACATTTTTTTTGTTATTTCATAAGGATCGGCGTATGTAGATTCTATCATTTTAACAAGCGGCTGCATATAGGATGTCCTGTTTACTGTCAGTCCGGCTTTTACCATCGCGAGAATTGGGGTTCCGACGTAAGTTGTTGGATTCAGAGAAGTATCAAGAATTTTACCGGCAATTGCGCGTGCTGTAGTTCCGTTTATTACAGGAAGCACTATATATGAGCCGGAATTACATTTGCATTTTGTCAAAGCCTGTTCCATATCTTCATTTGAAGGCTCAATGTTAAGAAATTTTTTTGCAGGATCAAACATACCGCCTATACCCAGAGTTGAATTGGTTAGGAAGCGTACTGTTTCTCTTCCTGAGGTTTTGAAATCTTTTTGAATAAGGCTGCTGATTAATCTTTTAGGGAATTCTATATTTTTATAAGCACTCTGTATACGTTCCATACCATATTCAGGCATTATTGAACACCAGAGAACATGTACGGGTTTTATTGCATATTTGTTTAAGCCGAGATTAAACGCAAAAATTTTTCTGTTAATTTTTTCATACTTATCTTCTCCGAGATAAATGTAGGCATAATCCGGATATTTGCTTTGCTGTTTTACCAATTCCTGCGCCCGTGATACATTTATTGCGCATAATAGCACAACAAAAACGATCAATGTTTTTTTTATCATAATTATCCTTACTTTCTGATTATTTGACGTTTCTAATTGTGATTTACTGACGGATAAAGTTCATTGCCCGTAAGGATATTTTTCGGTGTAAAAACATAAAGAGGCTTCCATTTAATAACGGAAACCTCTTATTTTTATATCTTAACGCTTTATAATCCAAGAGCGTATTTGTTGCTGATTGCAGTCATATCCAGTGAATTAAAAATATTCTGTTGTGTGTTTTGAACGGATGTGGCTCTATCAGAGATATTTGCAAGCCGTGCCATGTATTCGTGTCCTTCTGATATTTTTGACTTGTCTTTACAATCCATCATGATCTGAATTTCATTAGAAATATTGTGGATAACATCGTTGAGACTGTCATCTGATGAGACAGTTACACCAACTTCAGATGCAAGACTTTTTGCCTCTGATAAAAGTTCTTGTTCAGATGAATTACCTCCTTTTTTTTGTGATAAATTTTGCAGTTGTTTTTGAGCTTCTTCTGCTCTTGCTATTAATGCCTGTGCTTGTGCTTCTGAAGTGACCGTTGAAGGATCAATCCCCAGAGCTTCCAGTTTCTGTTTTGTTAATGTACTTAATCCTTGATGACTAAATGTTGATATAGCGGCAGGTTGAGCTAAATTGATTGAATCGATTGAAGACATATCCGCATCCTTTCAAGTTGCTACTTTCTACTCCTTTTAATGACTTTCGGGGAAAAGTCAATATTTTTCACATATGTATATACGGATAAGTTTCAACAGGACTTTAATAATTGAAGTATGTATTTTACATTTCTTTAACAAAAAAATATCGTAGTTATTTTCTTATTGAAGCAATAAATTCAAGAACATAAAAAGTTAAAAAGCCGGTAAATGCATTCACTGTTGCGCTTAAAACTCCCATAAAAATTGATATTACAACAAGTATAAAGAAAGTTGCGTTCTTGAGCATTAAGCCGACTCCGTAATTCGCTGCCAGATGAAAAAATTTCATGAGAATTACGGATAAGGGAACATAAAACGCTGAAAATCCTAAATAAGAAATAAATCCTGATATAGCTCCGACTATTACGCTGTCTTTAGCACAAGAAAATGAAAGGCATCCGTATTTAATCAGAATCTGGATTACAAGAGGCGCAATAAAACATATTACAAATATAAAAGAAACAGCTCCAACATAAGGAATTAAGGTTACAACGCCGAGCAACCCCCCAAAAAATGCGCTTAAAACAGCAATCTGTCTTAAAAGTACGTAATTAATTTTCATAGATATTATCATACCATAATTGAACGTGTATGACAAATTGCAATTGCAATCGAATCAACAGTATCATCAAGTTTTGGTAAATTATCAACCTCGAGAGCAAGTTTCACCATTTGCTCAACTTCTTTTTTATCAGCTCTCCCGTAACCCGTTAAAACCTGCTTAACTTCCATTGGTGTGTATTCAAAAATAGATATCTTATGTTTTTCAAGTACGGTTAAAATCACACCCCGCGCATGCGCAACTGGCATTACAGTTGTTCTGTTTCTAAAGAAAAACAGTTTTTCAATAGCAGCACAGTCTGGTTTATATTTTTCAACAATTGTTGTCATATCGTCAAAAATTTCAACAAGTCTGACTGACTCACGCGCGCCTTTCTGCGTTTGAATAGATCCTGAATGCAAAAGAACAGGTTTATCCCCTTCATAATCAACAATTGAATAGCCAACAATACCAAGCCCGGGATCTATGCCTAAAATCTTCATAAAAGTATTATAGCACAAGTTTTATTTTGACGAAACTTTTTCAATAAGTGTTTTCCAACATCTTGCTTAACATCATTAATAACACGTGAAAAACACATCATATCAGCACTAAATTAGAAAAAAAATTAAAACAACATACAGTAATTAAATGTAAATGTTGCCATAATAGCAGTTATAGCAGCTCTTAAAATTGTTTTATTGTTCATATATGGAACGAAGAAAGCTCTAAAAGTAAAGCCACCTTTAGGACTTTTCCCTATATTTTGTATTATAGAATATTTGATTTCTATTTTCAAGCCTTGTATCCTGCGGCTTATATCGGAGTTTACACTAAATAACATCTAAGGTGTATTCAGTCATTCTTTCGGGAGCGTACCGCTCCACCCGACAAAGCTTACGACTTTGAATGAAGCGCTTTTAAATTAATATTGAAATTATTCAAATATATTTTTTAATGCTGCTTTTACAAGTCAATGCACCCGGATACTAATGTCATCCTGAACTTGTTTCGGAATCTTATCATTATAAGACCCTGAAACGAGTTCTAGTAGCTATCTTTGAGGGAAATTTGCATATAATAGTTACCTCAATTTTCGCGCGAGTGACAATCCGGCAGGCAGAGACAAAATTACATTTTCGTAATCAGGATTAGAATTTATCGCATCAATAAACGGTTTACATTTTGCCTCGTGTGACAAAACGTTATCACATGCAATTATCCCGCCTTTTTTCAAATGTTTATCTATAAATTCAAAATATTTTATGTATTCTGATTTATTTGCATCCACAAATGCAAAATCAATTTCAAAATCATCGCTCAGGTATTCAAGATGCATTAAAGCGGAGCCCTTCAAAGTTGTTATTACATCTGAAACCCCACAGGTTTTAAAATTTTTTTTTGCAACATCAAGACGTTTATCATAAAATTCAATTGTAGTAAGATGTCCGCCGTTTTCTTTAACAGCTTTACCCAGCCATATTCCCGAATATCCGTTTGAAGTACCTATTTCAAGAACATTTTTTGAACCTTCTGCTTTTATAATTGTATACAAAAATTCCCCTGTAACACGTGCAATATTCCAAAATTGTTCTTGAGTATGTTCAAGCGTGTGTAATATATCTTCGGTTGTGTCATCAAAGTATTTTATCATAATTACTTGTCAAATTTTTTAATTTTTTCGGTCACAACAATTGTATTTGCAGGAATATCAATCGGAATAGTTTTTATAACCTTGTTTGTTCCAAGATCAAATACAGTATACAAAGCTGTCTTTGTATCTGTTATAAGAGCTATATTTGTGTTGTCGATACGATTAATTTTTGTAGAAAAACCGTTTGTATTTAAATATATTGAATCTGTAACTGCATCTGTTTTTGTATCAATTACCTGAATAGAATTATCCCCTGCTCCCAAAACATAAATCCTTTCATGGAAAGCAAGCATGTCAATCGGTTTTTCGCAAATTTCAACTTCGGCAATTAAACCTATGGTGTTGTAGTCTATAATTGCAAGCCTGTTTTTTGTACGGCTTGTTATGTAAATTTTGTCGTTTGTGTATACAATTTTTGAAACATTTGGAAATTTGCCGATTTCTTTCAAAAGATAGTTGTTGTCAAGCTCAATTGCCCAGATATCACGAGTTTTTTTGTCATAATAAAAAAGTTTTGTTCCGTCGTCTGACAAATAAAGTTTTTCACACATGCCGGTAATTTTTATCTGTTTTGAAAGGGTCATAGTCTCAAGGTTTACTGTATAAATACTTGAAGATTCAGGACTTGAAATATATGCGATATTTTTATTGTTGTCAATAATAATTTCGTCAGGTTGAGATTTTGTATAGATTTGTTTTATAATCTGATCATCAGCAAGAGAAATTACATCAATCGATGGTTTTTCAAAAGCTGTTACAAGAAGAAATTTATCCTTGTATGCTTTTATTGATATGGGAACATTATTTTGCGCAAGCGAGTATTCAGGAGTTTTTGCACCGAGATTTAATACCTGAATATTTTTGGAATACGGAGAAGATACATAAAAATTTTTGTTTTTCAATGCAGGAATTTGAGATAACGTTTTTAATGTAGAACCGGAAAGTTTTGTCACAACAGGTTTTGCATTTTCCACCCTTATGCCTGGATCATTTACGGTTTTAATCTCAAGATTTCCGACGATTGCCTTCAAATTTTCAGGTATAACAAGTCCTTTTGGTACAAGCATATCCTGAGGCAGAAGTCCTGTTCTTAATTCAACAGGTGGATTTGCCATTTTATAAATTGTTTTGTTGCCATGTGTATCTGTCAAAACTTTTAAAAGCACAAAATCATTATTTAAAATAACGATATTGGGTTTATCGGAAAGTTTTTTCCCGGAAGGGAATGTCTGTTTAATTCCAATTGATTCAGGTTTAAGAATTTTGGCCGGGAAAAGCGGAAGATAAACAGTATTGTCAGGCAGAATAATTACGCCGTCAAAGCGAAAATCCGTTTTCGGAAAATCTTTATTAATAAACTGTTGAATGTTATCGGGAATTTTTGCAGCAAAACAAGGTGATATAAATGCAAACAAAGCTGCTGCAATAATCCAGCATTTTACAGCTTTCGCAATTTGTTTGACTTCCCACACCATTATTGGAATACTCCTTTAACTTTATCCATTATAGAAGATTGTTGTGCAGCCTTTTTATTATTTTGTATTTCGTATAATTTTCTATAAAGATTTCTTTCTTCATCTGAAAGTTTTGTCGGTGTTTTAACAGCTACGATAACAACATGATCGCCGCGTTGTGACGGTCTTGCTATAAAAGGAACTCCGGCTCCTTTAATCTTTATGGAATTACCGCTTTGAACACCTGCTTGAACGGTAATTTTTTGTTCTCCATTGAGGGTTTTTACAATAATATCATCCCCTAAGGCAGCCTGCGAAGGTGTTATATCAAGTCTTGAATAAACATCATTACCTTCACGTTTAAAATAATCTGAGGATTTTACATGTAAAACTACATACAAATCTCCGGCAGGACCTCCGTTTATTCCGGCATCACCTTCGTGTGATACACGGATTTTAGACATATTGTCAACACCTGCTGGAATTTTAATATTAATTTTCTTTTCTTTTTGAATTTTTCCCTGCCCTCTGCAAGTTTTGCATGGATTAGTAATTTTTTTACCCGCGCCATGGCAGTCCGGACAAGTTACAATTTGTGCAATTGAGCCAAGCGGGGTTCTCATTACCTGTTTGACCTGTCCAGAACCATGGCATGTGGGACAGGTTACCGGTTTGGAACCATTTTCAGCACCTGTGCCGTTACAGGAGGGGCACAGTTCCAGATGATCAAATTTAATTTCTTTTTCACATCCAAAAACTGCCTGTTCAAAATCTATTTCAATATCAAGTCTTAAATCATCACCTTCAACAGGGGCATTGGGATCAACTCTCCCGCCAAAGCCAAAGCCGCCCATACCCCCGAAAAATGAATTGAAAATATCATTTAAGTCGCCAAAACCGCCGGCAAAAGGTCCGCCTGTATCAAATCCTGCATTTTTAAGACCGTCTTCTCCGTATCTGTCATATGTGGCACGCTTGCTATCATCCATAAGAGTTTCATAAGCCTTACCGAGCTCCTTAAATTTTTCCTCAGCATCAGGAGCTTTATTTACATCGGGGTGTAAAGTTCTTGCTTTCTTTCTGAAAGCTGATTTTATCTCGTCTTTTGTCGCATCTTTTGATACGCCAAGTATTTCATAGTAATCTGTCATTTATTTCAATTCTTCCCTATTCATGTATCAGTAATTATATTTTATCATGTAAATCCTTAGAGTTAAAATTACTCTTTAGAAGTTGCAACGTTAACAAGAGCGGGTCTCAAAATTTTATCTCCCATTTTGTAGCCTTTTTGGAGTTCACTTATTATAGTGTGTTCCGGATGTTCTGATGTCGGGGTCTGCATAACTGCATCATGAAAATTCGGATCAAATTCTTTGCCTTCAGTTTCGATGACTTCAAGTCCTAATTTTGATAAAGCATCAAATACCTGTTTGTGAACAAGATCAAAACTTTCTTTAACTTTTTGGCAATCTTCAACATTTTCAAGGGCTTTTTTACCGCGTTCAAAGTTATCAAGGACTTCAATCATCTTTTTCAAGGCATTTTCGGTTCCGAATTTTAAAAGTTCTTCTCTTTCATGTTCCTGTCTTTTACGGTAATTGTCAAAATCTGCAGCGAGACGTAAATATTGTTGATTTAAATCGTCATATTTTTTTTGAAGTTCATCATCAGTTTCGGATTTTGAATTTGCGGTTTCATCTGACGGTGTATTTTCCGAAGATTCATTTTGCTTGGAATCTTCTGCTATATTTTCACTGTTTTTAAACGGATTGTTATTATGATGTTTATGTGACATATTTCTACCTCTTAATTAAATTATCATATAAACATATTATAGATTATCAATATTAATTAACAACAAAAATTTATTATTTTTTAATAATTAAGATTCTTTATGTAGGTCAGAAAACCATTTTAATAATGCAGACATGTAAACAGCGCCTTTGTGAACATAAAACGGTTCATGAAGGGTTTTTATAACGTTATCAACTGCATTAAAAACGATTTCTTCCTGATCTTCATTAAGATTTGCATTTTCATCATTAAGATAGTAGTCGAATTTTTCCGTAAGATTTGATCCATTGAAGAGAGCAAGTCTGCCTTTAGACCCGTCAAGATAATCGTCAATATATTCATCATAGATCAGACTATTCTGAACTTCGTGGAAAAAATTGTTATTTTCATTTATCTTAAAATCTTGTCTTTTCATCCTGGCGACTTTGTCAGCCAGTGATTTCATATATCGGACAAGGTACAATTTATCATTGTTTGCAAGAACAGATTTGCCATTCATTTTTATATTCACAGCACTAATGCCATTTTCTACATTCATAGTCTGAAATTCCAGATTGACGAATTTATCATTGAAGTCATTTTTAAAATCGGGTTTTTCTGAAATAATTTTTTGATACCTGCTTAAATCCTTTCCATCCTGGTCATCGGTCAGTTCCATATTCATGCAGACTCTTGAACCATTCGCAGGCGATGAGGTATATATCCTTACGTAACCTATATTTTTTATTCCTGTAAAACTTATCGGTCTCAGCATATTTTTTTATCCCATTTCTCTTTCTAGCGATTAAAAACATTAAAAAAAAATTTTTTTAACGTAATTTATAAAATAAAGAAATTTTTGTTACATAATTTAACTTATTTACATCATGCAAAACTGATTGTATTATTATAATAATAAAGTTAAATGATTTATATATAAAGGTAAGAAAATTGACTGAAAAATATTATATAAAAGGTGGTACCCCGTTAAGAGGTGAGGTTTCAATAGGCGGCGCAAAAAATTCTGTGTTAAAACTTATGGCAGCTGCTTTATTGGTTAAAGGTGAAACAAAAATTTATAATGTTCCCGATCTGACAGATGTTGAAATTATGCTGAATGTCATTGAACAACTCGGGGCAAAAACAATGTATGACAAAACAGAAAAATCCGTGATTATTGATGCATCTAATTTGACAAGTATTACTGCAAAATACGAGCTTGTAAGCAAAATGAGAGCATCTTTTATAGTTCTTGGAGCTCTTGTTTCCCGCTGCCGCGAGGCAATTGTAGCACTTCCAGGCGGCTGTGCAATCGGTGAAAGACGTGTTGATTTCCATATCAAAGGGCTTGAAGCTCTGGGCGCAAAAATAAAAATAGAAAACGGATATGTTCATGCAAAAGCTTCAAAACTTTTAGGAACGGATATTTATCTCGATATACCATCTGTCGGAGCTACTGAAAATCTTATGTTAGCGTCAATTCTCGCCGATGGCTCTACTAGAATTCAAAATGCTGCGCAGGAACCGGAAATTGTTGATCTTGCCAATTTTCTTAACTCAATGGGAGCTGACGTAAACGGTGCAGGGACTTCAGAAATTGTAATTAACGGGGTTAAGCAGGAAAAACTTCATCCGATAGAATATACAACTATTCCTGACAGAATTGAAGCAGGCACGTTCATGTCAGCAATAATTGCAACAAAAGGAAAAGCAATAATTAGAAATGTTTTTCCGGCACATTTGACTTTCTTTACGGATAAGTTATTGAAAATGGGGGCAAATATTAAGCTTATTGAACCTAATTCAATAGAAGTTTCCTGCAAAAACAGACTTAATTCAATTAATTTTGTAACTCAGCCTTATCCTGGTTTCCCCACAGATTTGCAGTCAATGGCTATGACTTTGTTAACTACTGCAAACGGTGTCGGTATTATAACAGAAAGTCTTTACGAAAACAGGTTTATGCAGGTGCCGGAATTGAGAAGAATGGGAGCAGACATTCATCAGGATAGAAATCATGCCATAATAAAAGGTGTAAAAAAATTGACAGGTACTGCTCTGGCTGCAAGTGATCTGCGTGCGGGTGCTTCTCTTGTTGTTGCGGCATTGATGGCTGAAGGCAATTCTACTATTGAAAACTTACATCATATAGATAGAGGATACGAAAATTTTGAAAATAAGCTAAGATTATTGGGAGGCAAAATAGAGAGAAGAGAAGAAGATATCGTTTTTCCCGCTGTTGAGCCGAAAGTAAATCTAACGGAGGGTTTATTATAATGACACATGCCTATAAACGCTGGTATGATCATGATCCATTATTACTTGAAGTTATTGAGCTTTTGCGAAATTACCAAACTGAACTGAGAGCTCAGGCAGAAGTTTTTCTACAAAAAATCGAGGAAAAGGTATCAAAAGAAACTATTGATAAATTCTATGCAATGGTAAAACCTGTTAATGCTAATAATCGCTGGTATGACAAAGATCCTGTTATTTCAAAAACAGTTGAAATTTTAAGAATTGTTCCACCGGAAGCACAAAAAATATGTGCACAAAATTTTATAAGAACTCTGAAGGAAATGGGTATTGATTACAAGAGTCCTAATAACACGGAGGCTTGATAACATTTTTTAGAGTTTTTTCATTTATGTATAGCCTTATTTATCCTCTTTTAATTCTCGTGCTATATTGTAAAACTCTTCTTCAAGCTCTTTTTCGGCATTTTCACGTTTTTTTTCATCTTCGTCTTTGTTGTTTTGTTTTTTAGAATTTTCGTGTTCTTTTTGCTCTTCAAGAGCTTTTTTACGGGCATTAATAACATTTGCGACATTCATCATGGCAAGCGAATTCAGTGTAGCCCTTAATTGAGCACTTCTATCTGTGTATTTTTGGCTGTCCTGATCTTCTTCATCCTCTGCTCGTTTTTGTTGCGCAAAATATTCGCCCCCTTGCCCCATTTTATCATCCTGAGTTTTGGCAGCGGTTCCAGATATATCTCCGCTTTTGAAATTAAAAGAGCCTCCGATTCCGAAGAATCCTGCTGATCTGTTATCGACCATTCTTGTATAACCCTCTGTTTATTTTATCTTCAACCACTGTTTATCCTAGCAGATTGAATGTTATATTAACTCATCTGAACAGATTATTTTGCTATTTTATTAATAAAAGTTTACATAAATTTAATTATTACGAAATACCTTATTATCTATGGCTTATGTATGAATTTGACTGTTGAAAAAAACATTTATATGTGTTATTATAGTTAATATAACAATAAGGAAAGGATATTTATGAGAAGATTTAAGGGTTTTACTTTGACGGAATTAATGATTGCTCTTGCGGTTATCGGGATTATAGTTGCCGTGGTAACTCCTGCAATTATGAAAACAAGACCTAACAAAAATAAAATGATGATTAAAAAGACTTTTTATACAACGGAGCAAATTGTTGCGACTTTAATAAATGATGCAAGGTTGTACCCTGATGTCAGGGAGGCTTGCTACCATCCTGATTCTGCTCAGGCTACCGGAATGTATTGTGCCTGGGGATTTGACTATGATGAAGAAGTTAATTATGACGGCGTTGATTATTCAGGTGACACCAAATTCGGTGGATTATTCAAAGCTATGCTTAATGTAAAAGGCGGCGATTCGGATGATGAATTAAAATTCTTTACAACTGATGGTGTACGCTGGGATTTAACCGGTACAGAAGGTGCCTGGGAATCCAGAAAAGAGACTCCTGGAACTTTTGATGACCAGTCAGGAGCTTCAGGTATCGGTACAATATTAATTGACGTAAACGGTGATGAAGCTCCTAATTGCAGACAGGGCGATACTGATGAGGAGGGTAACGCTACATGTAGTGAGGATGATTTTGATCAATATGAAATACAGATTCTTGCATCAGGTAAATTACAGATAAATCCTGATGATGCTAAGGCTGTAGAGTACGTAACGATTAATACATCAATAAGAGATGCTTTATAATAAAGTAATCGAATAATCGCGCCTGAGACTTTTCAGGTGAGGAAAGTCCGTGCATTCAAGGACAGGCAGCCGGAGAAATTCCGGACGGTGCGAGCCGGTGGATAGTGCTACAGGAATTATACTGCTAACGGCTTTAACAGGTACGAGCGATGGTGCAACGGTGAGTTAAGAGCTTCACCAGCGGTATCGAGAGATACCGGCTAAGTAAACCCCTGCAGAATGCAAGGTTGAGTTGAGGGTTATAAAGGTTGTCCGCCAACCTCAGAAAAACCGCTGGAGATTGAAAGTAATTTCAATTCAAGACAGATGATTATTTAGAAACAGAACACGGCTTACGAGTTGCTTTATTTAAAAAAAAATACCCCCTCTTTTAAGAAAAGAGGGGGTATTTTTTAAGTAATATAATTATTTTTTATTATTTTTCGCTTCTTTGGCTTCTTTAGCCTTTTTTAAAGTTTCTGCACTGTTTTTAATTGATTCCTCTACACCTTCTTTAATAGCTTTAGGGTCGTATTCAGGGTTAACGTATTCAATTTTAGCATTTTTCTTTAAAGATTCAGTAAGATTATCAATTGCTTCAATTTGTTTTTGATTTTCAAGATAAGCTTTTATGTTATTTTTAACCTTTTCATATGGTTCCTGGCCTGCAGCAGCTCTGTCAGTTACCATAATAATGTGGTATCCGAACTGGGTTTTTACAGGTTTGTCGGAAACTGAATCGGGTTTCATTGAAAATGCTGCTTTTGAAAATTCAGGTACCATTTCTTTTGAGGCAAAGAAACCTAAATCACCGCCTTTGGAAGCAGTTGCTTTATCATCGGAATTTTCTTTTGCAAGTTTTGCAAATTGTGTTATATCTTTTCTCACTTCTGAAAGAACCTGGTTTGCTTTTGCTTCTTTAGCCTTAATTTCTTCATCAACTTTAGCTTTTATTGCGGTTTCATCAAGCCCTTTGTTTTTAGGATCTGATTTAATAACTTCTTTTAATTCTTCTGCATTTGCGGCAATGAGAATATGTGAAGCTCTTACTCTGTCCGGATGTTTAAATTTATCGGTGTTTTCATTATAGAATTTTTTTGCTTCCTCATCAGAAACTTTGAAAGAACCAAGTTCATGTGCAAGTTTTTTCATTTTCACTTCTTCTTTCAAATCTTTTCTGAATTGGGAATTTGTCATGTCATTTTGTTTTAGAAGCTGATCGAGCCGTTCTTTAGAGCCTAATTTATTTATAATCTCTTTAACTGCCTCATCTACATCTTTGTTTGTGACCTTAATGCCGCGTTTTGCAATTTCTTCGTCAAGAAGTGTTTTTACAATAAGTTCATTAATAACTCTTTCCTTAACAAGCAGATACAAAAAGCTGTTTTTATCATCTTTAATATCAATTCCCAAAGCTTTTGCAATACCATTTCCGGCTTGCTTGTCAAATTCTTTATCAAACTGTCCCTGGCTAATAGTTTTATTATTAACCTTAATGATAGCCTCACCTGATTTCAAACCGCATCCGGCAAATAGTACTGCTGAAACCGCAAGTGTTGCTAGTAATTGTTTCCCTCTCATAATGTCTCCTTTGTTTGCTATACGTTATAAGTAAATTCGTTACTTGTCTTATGAATATAATAAAACAAATCTGTCAAAATGTTAAATATTTCATTAAAATTCATATAAGAATTATTTAGAAGAAGTATGGAATTCCCTTCTGTGCAAGATTTTGGTGCAATTGTAAATTTTATGCGCTTCAAAATTTCAGAAGGAAGTGTTCGTTGAATAATTTTCCATTCAGGCTGGGTAAAGGGGGTATATATTCTTATGTTATCTTCTGTTTCTCTGATAAGTGATATTTTTACCTCTGTTGCGGCAAGCCTTATTTTGATAAGTTTTATTAAATTTTCAACGCTTTCAGGTGGTTTTGCAAATCGGTCTTTCCATTCCTCGGTTATATAATCAAGTTCAATATCTGATTTTACATCCGCCAGACGTTTATATTCAATCATTTTTTGTTCTTTAGAGCCGACCCATTCATCAGGAATAAATGCTGTCACATTAATATCAACAATTGTAGGTTCTTTTTTGTCGACAGTCAGTCCCTGGAGTTCCTGTACGGTTTCTTCAAGAAGCTGGCAGTATGTGTCAAATCCGACATTAACCATATGGCCATGCTGTTTTGTGCCTAATATATTTCCGACTCCACGGATTTCAACGTCACGCATTGCTATTTGGTAGCCGCTTCCAAGTGTTGTAAATTCTTTTATTGCCTTTAATCTTTGAACAGCATCAGATGTAATTTCTTTTGATTTTGTGTAGAAGCAGTAACAGTAAGCCTGGCGCTGGGAGCGTCCGACCCGTCCTCTCAATTGGTAAAGCTGTGCTAGTCCGAATTTGTCAGCATTATGGATAATCATAGTATTGGCGTTCGGAATATCAATTCCGTTTTCAATAATTGTAGTTGCTAAAAGTACGTCATATTCATGGTTTGCAAAATCTATAATTACTTTTTCAAGTGTTTTTTCATCCATTTGTCCGTGTCCTATTGCTATGCGTGCATTTGGAACGATTTTTTGTAGATGTAGCCTGAATTCATCGATTGTTTCAACGCGATTATAAAGATAAAATACCTGACCTTCCCTATCAAGTTCATGGATTATGGCATTTTTCACCAGATTTTCATTCCATTCACCGGCATATGTTTTTATAGGGAGTCTGTTTTTTGGCGGAGTATTTATAATTGACATGTCTTTTATGCCTGATAATGACATATAAAGCGTTCTCGGAATAGGCGTTGCCGACATGGTTATAATATCTATATTTTCACGGAATGATTTAAGTTTTTCCTTATGTCGTACACCGAAGCGGTGCTCTTCATCAATGACAAGGAGTCCTAAATCTTTAAAAATTATACCGTCCTGTAAAAGCCTGTGTGTTCCGATTACAACATCGCATTCGCCCGTCGCAAGATGTTTGACGGTTTCTTTTTGCTCTTTTTGCGAACGAAAGCGCGATAGAAGCTCAACATTGACTCCGAACGGCTTAAATCTTTCAGAAATCGTCTGGTAATGCTGGAATGCAAGAATAGTCGTTGGAACAACAACAGCAACCTGTTTGCCTGATGTTACCGCCTTAAATATTCCGCGCATTGCAACTTCTGTTTTCCCAAAGCCGACATCCCCGCAGATAAGTCTATCCATAGGCTGTTCGCTTTCCATATCAGCTTTAATATCATTAATTGCTTTCATTTGATCCGGTGTTTCTGTGTATTCAAAAGCTTCTTCCATTTCAACCTGCCAGGTTGTATCAGGCAGGAACTGAATCCCTTTTTGCATTTTACGTTTTGCATAAAGCCTTAGCAAATCGTATGCAACCTGCTCAACTTCTTTCTTGACACGGGTTTTGGTATTTTCCCAGTCTTTGCCGCCCATTCTTGAAAGTTTTGGTTTTAAAGCTCCAGAACCTCTGTATCTTACCAGAAGATTAATCTGTTCTGCCGGAATATGGAGTCTGTCTTTGTTTGCGTACTCAATTGTAAGATAATCTTTTAGCTGGCCGTCAATTTCCTGCTGTGAAAGGCCTTTATAAATTCCTACTCCGTGAATACTGTGGACAACGTATTCGCCTTCTTTTATATCGTTGATATTTTCGATATACTCAGGTTTTTCTTTAAAGTAAGAACGTTTGGTTGAAGTAATTTCTTTGGTGCGTTTATTGAAAAGCTCCCTATCGGTCAGAATTAATGTTTTAAAATCTTCTAAGATACAGCCGTGAGATGAAATACTCTCGTTATACTCAACATCAAAAATATTGCGTTCTGCAAGAATTTCTTTCACTCTTTCCGGATAATCAGTTGCTATTATTATTTTGTAATGCTGTTTTGAATTTATAAAATTTGCGATATCATCGAGCTTTGCACCGAAGTTTTGGACTGTCTGTGTATTAAATTCAATAATATCATCTATTTCGCTGTCAAGAAAATTGTTCAACCCTATTTTGACAAAGCTGGAGCTTTTTTGGATAAAGTCTTCAAAAGGTATATGATTGCGTTCTTTGAGTGCAAGGTTAAGTCCCAGCTTTAAATTTTCCTGTAGCTGCTGTTCAAAATTTTTATCGGTAAATTCATATTTTGAATAAATCTCTGATGTTTCATCAAAAACCAGAATGTAATCTTTAAAATAATCTAAAACACTTACCAAAGACTTATTGAAGCAGCTTTGATAAACGTCAATGCCTTCAAAGTAGCCGTCTTCATCTTCCGGTTTTATTTCATCAGGAATTCCGTTTTCCAGTATAAACTTGTAAATCGGCATAATTTTTGCGCAGGTAAGTTTGTTTATAGATTTTTGTGTTTCATTGTTAAAATAGCGTATGTCAACTATTTCATCGCCCCAGAGTTCAATTCTGACGGGGTGTCTATCAAGTGAATAAAAATCTATGATATCTCCTCTTATACTGAATTCTCCTATATCGGATACCATTGTTGAACGTTTGTAACCTAGGTTTATAAACTTTTGAGCAAGATCTTTAACATCTGTTTCATCGCCTTTTTTAAGAGTAATTGAATTTTTTTCATAAAAATTTTCTGTTGGAAATTTTTCAAGAAGAGTTTTAACTGGTGCAATAACTATATCTGGTTTCTCTCTCAAAATCCTCACCTGTTCTGCGTAATCGTACCTGTTAGGCTGGACTGTTTCGTACATAGAAATATTTTGAAAAGGAATTAACTCTGATTTTTCTGCGTATGCTTTTAACAAATCATTTTGATATTTTAGGGCATTTTGTTCTGTTGGTGTAATAAACAGAACTTTTTTGCCTGAAATTTTTTTTATTTTTGTGACAAGAAAAAGTCTTAAAAGCGTTGTTAAACCCGTAACGGCAAATGAAAACGACCTTGTCAGATACCTTTCAAACAGGGCATAATTTTCATTATTTTCAGGGACAGGAATTTTAAACATACAACCATTTTAGCATAAAAAAACACTTATCCTCTGAAGAGAGTTAATTTTCATAAGGGATGTATATTTGAAAAATTATCTATGCTGCAGTGGCTTCTTCTTTTTCTTTATTCTTTTTAATAAATAAGAATTCACCTTTATAAGACGGTGCCGAACCATTTTTGTCTTTACCTGCACTCAAGCTTACTATACTGTTGAATTTTGGAGCTGCTTCTGTTTTTTGAGTATTTCCAACACCCTCATTCAAAGCAACCGTGATTTTACCTTCAACATTTTTTTGAACATTTTGGGCTGCTTTTGTGTTCAAATACTGAATTGACTGCATTACCTCTTGGTTTAACTGGATTTGAAAACCTGAATTATTCATAGCAATCTGACGGGCTACATTTGTGTCAATATTACCCTTGTAAAGATCAATACCCATATCAGCTGCCCTAAAATTATTTAAAGCAGAAGTATTTGTATTGTATTTGCTGTTTTTTTCTGCTGCGCGTTTCAAAATTTCATTTGAAACCTGCTTCAATGTTGCTGTGTCAATCCCTAATTTGTACTGTGCATTAAACCCGACTGCCATTATTTTTGTTCCCTTTTCTATTGTTTCCTTAAATAAGGAATCGGCAAATTGTCGTTAAATCTTTAAATATTTTAAGTATTTATTAATAAAACTTAACAATTACTTAAGAAAAAGCAATTTTTTATTTGCTATATACTTTATATATTTATAATATATAAATGAGAGAAATATTATGAGTATAGACAACGCAATATATGCACTAAGTAACTTTAATGCTTTAGCCGGAAGCGCCCTTGGAGCAGTTGATGCACGAAACAGAGGGGCAACAGC
The DNA here is from genome assembly GCA_944326015.1 of Candidatus Gastranaerophilales bacterium. GTDB lineage: Bacteria > Cyanobacteriota > Vampirovibrionia > Gastranaerophilales > Gastranaerophilaceae > Stercorousia. The sequence continues at coordinate 9,343 of CALVCJ010000015.1, read as the reverse complement.
AGGTGATGCATTAATGGGTTTTGGATTTAACGTCATGAACGGGGCATTAAGAAATGAAGCTGCACGTGAAATTTACAATCATACCGGCAGTTATCTTGGGTATGCTATAAATTCAGCCGCAGGTTACGGCAATCCTGTCGCCAATGCTCAAGGCACTATGGGACTTATAGGAGCCTCAATGTTGACTTCGCCTTTCGGGATTTTTGGATGCGGATTTAATCCTTATATGACTTCAACTATATATGGATGCGGGCCTTTTGGCGGCGGATTTTTCGGTGGAGGCTGCGGATGCGGACCGGGATTTATGTTCGGCGGGCCGAGTTTCTTCGGGGTACGCGGGTTCTGGTGCTAGTCAGAAAGTATTAAATTTATTTTATCTGAAACATCATCGAGAATTTTTCCGGTGGTGTTTTTGTTTAGTAAAATCTGCTGAACAGCCGTATTTACAATTGTATTAATTTCTTTCTGGTCTTTCATTGTTTTAAATGACGGCTCTATTTTATAAAGCTGTTTTGCGCTGATGACACGCGCTTTTGCCATCAAGTCATCTTGATCGTAATTAGTATAAAAATCATCCTTCAAAGTTTTTTCATTCACGGCAAGAACATTTGTCAATTTTGCAAGTTCAAGCTGATTTTCATAATTGGTTAAAAAGAGAGCAAACTTTAATGCTTCATTCTTATGTTTTGCACGCAGAGGAATTACAAAATTCATAAGAGAAAAGTCATTCTGCCCTAGTCTGCCTGTAATTTGCGGGGCTACATCGGTATTTTTATAAGCTGATGGAGCATTTTCTTTAATCATATTTAAAAAGTTCGCGCCGGCCTGAAAAAATACTATTTGTTCTGCCATATATTTTTCAAGCGCCTCGCGATGTGTTTGAGTAACTGATTCTTTCGGAATTAAAGCGTTTACATACAGATTTTTAAAATAATCAAAAACTTCAATAGACTGCTTAGAATTTATATTTGATGCAGTTATGCCGTACTTATTCAAAATTCTGAGCATAGTATCATTTTCCGTAATATTCGGAAGCAAAACAAAAGCACCCGTTTTTTCTTTTATCAGGGGGGCAATTCTTGCTAAATCTTCAAAAGTTTCAGGCAGTTCAGCACCTGATTTTGATAGAAGATTTTTATTATAAATAGTTACGGCAGAAGTTGCATACCACGGAAGAGAATATAACTTTCCGTTGTACTTAAGAGAATTTATAATATCTTTATTAAACTGTCCGGTGTATTGTTCATCAATCTCATAAAGTGCGCCTCTTTGCGCAAGAAGTGCTGAAAAATCAGGATTTAAATTAATCAAATCCGGAGGATTATCGCTCAGAACAGATGCAAGTGTACGTTTTTCACCTTCTGAAAACGGTACATCAACCCATTTAATTTTTATTTGAGGATTTTGTGCCTCAAATTCTTTTATAACCTTGTTCATATAAGGCGAAAAATCGCTCATCTGCAATGTCCAAAAAATAACTTCATTATCGGACATTTTTTTATTAACGGGAATTGTTGTACCAACAAGAAAAATAACAAACAAAATAATACATATTTTTATTACAAAACTTTTCACTTTATACCACTCACTTTTACCAAACCATGTTACAATTATACTATGAATAATTTATTTACGGAACTGGAAAATCAAAATAAGCAGATACCGCTCGCAGAGCTTCTGCGCCCGAAAACTCTTGAGGATTTTCTCGGGCAGAGTAATGTAGTTTCGTCAAACAGCCCGATACTTAACCTTTTGAAAACAAACAGGCTTTTTTCAATGATATTCTGGGGCACACCGGGATGCGGCAAAACCACCCTTGCAAGACTCATTGCGACAAAGACCAGCGCAAACTTTATTGAAATTTCCGCAGTAACATCAGGGGTCAAAGATATTAAAGATGCGGTTGAAAGTGCTAAAGAAGCATTAAGGGCAGGCACAAAAACCATTCTTTTTATTGATGAAATTCACAGATATTCAAAAACACAGCAGGATGCTCTTTTGCCTCATCTTGAAAACGGAACGTTGTTTTTAATAGGTTCAACAACCGAAAATCCTTCTTTTCAGGTGGTTCCGGCACTTTTGTCAAGAGTTCAGGTTGTAAGGCTTAATTCCATTGACGATGAAAGCATGGATAAAATTATTAAAAAAGGATTTGCTTACCTTGCAAAAAACTATCTTCCTATGGATTGCGAGACCGGAGCAATTGATTTTATAATCAATCTTGCAAGAGGGGATGCGCGCTATGCCCTGAATGTTGTTGAAAATGCATATTTTGCAAGCGACTTAAAAGACGGCAGGCGTAATTTAACGGTAAAAATTATTGAAGAAATATGCCAAAAACGCAATATCAGATATTCACAACAGGAGCATTACGATTGTGCATCAGCTTTTCAAAAAAGTCTGCGCGGGTCAGACCCTGATGCCGCAATTTATTATCTTGCAAAAATGATTGCAGCCGGTGAAGATCCGAGATTTATTGCAAGAAGACTAATAACATGTTCTGCAGAAGATGTCGGCAATGCAGACCCAAACGCATTAAATGTTGCACTTAATGCCTATAAAGCAGTTGAGCTTCTGGGACTTCCCGAAGGAAGAATCCCGCTTGCACAGGCTGTAATTTATGTTGCACGCGCGCCAAAATCTAATGAAACAGTCATGGCAATTGATCAGGCTCTAAATGACATTAATTCAGGAAAGGATTTCCCGCCCCCGATGTACCTTAGAGATGCTCATTACAAAGACGCAAAAAATTACGGCTTTGGAATAGGTTACGTATACTCACATGATGCACCGGATCTGGAACAGCAGTTTCTGCCGGATGAGCTTGTCGGAAGGAAATATACAAAAACTATTCCATCGGAATAATCAGTTTCTGGCCGATGCCGAGTTTATTAGGGTCAGAAATATTATTTGTTTTTAATACTAATGCCTCTTTATCTTTGCTATATGAACCGTAAAATCTTATTAAAATTCCCTCCATTGTATCACCACTCTGTACTGTATACTGTTCGTTTACAGTTGCCTGCCCATCAGCTTTATCAGAGGAAGACGGTATAAAATTCAGACTCATTTTTTCTTTCTTAACTGCTGCAGGAGCCCAAACTAAATGTTCCTTCAGGGAACTCAGTCCGTTTGCAGAAAAACTTATAATAACACTGATAACAAGCATAACAACAGCACCTACAATAAAACCGGCTGTAAGATAAATGCCAGGAGATCTGTCAGTTTTCTGGTTAATTTTAAAATTCTGCCACAATATATCTAATTCTTTTTCTTTGTCGGGTCTTACATATATTCCCGGTGAATTGTCATAAGGATCATGTCTGTATTGCGATAATGCCTCTAAAACAGCCATTTTTTCCTTAGATAAATTAGATCTTCTGATAGTTGAACTTTTCATTTTTTCCATACCCTAAATTGTTCTCATTTGAGAATATATCATAATGTTCAAATTTATTCAAGTATGTATACATTTATTAAGAAAACATTTTTGTTTTATGGATGTTTATAAAATTTAACATGCTTCTTGATTTTTATAATTTTTAATAATATTATATATGTACAATACACCAGCTAGAAAAGGAAATTAAAATTATGTCAAAAAAATGTGAAGTATGCGGTAAAACACCGATAAAAGCAGCTAAATTAACTTTTTCGCATAAACAAATTGTTCATACACAGGAACCAAATTTACAATCAGTAAAAGTTAATGTGAACGGAACTGTTAAAAGAATTAAAGTTTGTACATCTTGTTTAAGAGCAGGGAAAGTTCAAAAAGCAGTTTAATTAAAAAGACTCTGAAAAGAGTCTTTTTTAGTTTAGGCGTTATAACGTTTAAACGATTTTTCTATATTTTTAGAGATAGTATTTTTTACGGTATCGTATTCTGTTGTTAATGATGATATTTCCGTATCAAGATTTTTCATTTTTAAATCAAGTGTTTCTTCTTTAGCGTTTAATTTAGATTTTTCCAATGAATATTTTGCTTCAGCCTGTGCTATAGCAGTTTCGTCAGAAATTTCTTTAATATATGTATCTGTTGCATAATTACCCTGATAGTAATAACCGTCATCTTTCGGTTTTGAAATAAAGAACATTCCGCTTTGGAGCATTTTCTGTAAATAAGTATTATCTGATACCTGCTCATTTTCGGTCCACCCATTTGCACAAATCTGATTGAATAAGGTATCATAAAAAGTTGCCTGGCCTAGATCATCACTTGATACTGACGTTCCGGTTTTGATTGTGTATTCAAATAATGCGTCATTTGTTACGAGCCTGTTTTGTGTTAATTGCCCGATTTCAACATAATATTGAGGCATACCGTTTGCATCTGTTTTTGCTACGCCGTTCATATAGTCAGCAAAATAAGTTAAAAATGCTTTGGCAAGGTTATTTAAATTTATACCAGCTGTTGCATGGTCATTACCGTCGTCTCCGCCGCCTTTGTTACTGCCTATGAAAGTAAATCCTATGTAATTATTAGAATTTGCTACAACCCAATCTTGATATCGTTCATCCTGATTACCGTGTGTCTGGAGATTTGTACCAATTTCTCCAAGATATTCGTACACAGTATTATTTTTATATTGTGTATTATCATCCGTATCTTTTCCGTCAGAAGCATTTACCCAGTAGTCATGTCCAGATACTGTCTGGCCGTTTATATTACAACCGTTGATTGTATTTGTTTTGTATATTAAATTAGTTAATTGGTTTTTGGCGTATTCAATTGCTGCTGAAGTATATCCGTCTCCTAAATCAAGAGCAACAGACAACTCATCGGCCATCCAGTCAATAAAACCGCCGGTTAGAAAATCTTGCATTAAAGCCACACCATATACAGGGCTTTGTTCACCTTTTACACCTTCATAGCTTAAATAATACTGTTCGACTCCTGTAAGCAAATCTCCCATTGTAAAACTTGCTTTTATTTGAGTTGAGTGGTGCCAGGAATTTGTAAATACACCATCTGCATTTTTTATACCTAAATCAACCTCTGATGTATCATTATCTTCTTTACAATTCAACCTGTCCTTAATAGGTAAATCATTACTGTCTATATTATAAGCACTACCATTTTCATCAAGGAATTCTGCAAGATACTCTAAATCGCCTGTAGTAGTAGTGACAGCTACAGTAGCCCCACCTCCAAAACCAGCGTTCTGGTTGTATGGAAGCCCTAAAATTGTTTCAGCTGTTGTTTTAGTTATAAGACCGTTATTGTATAACCCAGTTATAAATGCATTTCGCATAGCTTCAGAAGGGAGTGTGCCCAATCCTTCCTGCGGAATGCCTGCAGCTCTTGCTGCAGCAGCATATTTACTATTCAGGGTTACTCTGCCGAGATTGTCTGTTAATGTTACAGGCATGTAATCATTCAATGTTGAAGGATTCATCAAAATTCCGTAAGATAGCTGTGTACTGGTGTCACCGGTACCGTAATAGTCATAGTATAATTTTGTCTGATTTAAGGAATTTTCATATTCATTGGACAAATCTGCAAGATTACGCGCCAACGCTATTTTTTGATGTGACAAACGCATGGATTGAAATTCACAATCAGATTTGCGAGCCGTTATTGTTAATAATCTTGCCTGTCCTGCCGATAATCCCATTGATTAACTCCATATTGTGTATGGTGTTTATATCGGCATACCTCTGGAAAATCTTGACAGTTCTGCCCCTACCCTATCCTATCCTATCCTATCCAGGATTATAACAGGTTTTTGGAGTATGTAAAATTTTGTTACAATTCTTTACTTTATATCTATTATTAAGTGATGTTACAAGATTGTTAAATCTATTTGTCTTTTTTTCATATATAAAATACAATATAATTGGAGAAATTTAGAGGGATAGAAGATGATATCAGAACAAGAGTTGAAGGGGAAAACTTTATCACCGCAGGAAGTGAGAAGTATTCTAAAGACAGATAACAAAGAAATAGTGGAACTTTGTAAAAGAGCCTCCATTTTGCCGCGTAAAAACAGCAAAGGTCAGACTTATTTTTCTTATGAAGAAGTAAAAAATCTTAGAAAAGTTCAGGCTATGAAGCATGCTGCAATGCCTGCGGTAAGGACTGATCACAAACAGCCTTCTGCTGTTTTGAACATTTTGAACTCCATAAAGGAAATGGAAACTAAATTAAGCAATAGAATTGCGAAAGTTATAGACGAAAAACTCGAAGGCATGGATGAAGTTGTGGTTGAACTTATTCGATGTAAAACTGATAACGAAACTTTAAGACAAAAAATAATTGACTTGAATAAGGAAATTTATCAGTTAAAAAATGATCTTCACAGTTATAAACCGGTAGGTCTTGGTTTCTATAAAAAGAAAGAAAAACACGTCTGGGAATAATATTAATTTTAAAGGAATTATGCCATGGCAGTAAAAGAAAAAGAAAACGAAGCAGTTTCAAATGCTGATGAAAGAAGCAAAGCATTAAAACTTGCTATAGAAAAAATAGAAAAAGATTTTGGTAAAGGTTCAATAATGAAACTTGGCGATAAAGCAACCGTAAATGTTGACGCTATCCCGACAGGTGCACTTTCACTTGATGTTGCGCTCGGTATAGGGGGAGTTCCGAGAGGTCGTATTATTGAAATCTACGGGCCTGAAAGTTCAGGTAAAACAACTCTTGCACAACATATCGTTGCAGAATGTCAGAAACGCGGTGGAATAGCGGCATTTGTGGATGCTGAACACGCTCTTGATCCTGAGTATGCCAGAAATTTAGGGGTTCAGGTTGATGATTTACTTATTTCACAGCCTGACACAGGCGAGCAGGCTCTTGATATAACAGAAGAACTTGTGCGCTCAGGTGCGGTTGATGTTGTGGTTGTGGATTCTGTCGCAGCTCTTGTACCTAAAGCAGAAATTGAAGGATCTATGGAAGATCAGCAAATGGGACTTCAAGCTCGACTTATGAGCAAAGCTCTGAGAAAATTGACCGGAATCATCGGAAAAACAAATACTACTGTTATTTTCATTAACCAACTTAGAATGAAGATAGGTGTTATGTATGGTAATCCTGAAACAACTACCGGTGGAAATGCTCTTAAATACTATGCTTCTGTTCGTATGGAAATTAAACGTACCGAAGGAGTTAAAGGTGAAGACGGTGATGTCGGAAACCATGTCAGAGTTAGAGTTGTAAAAAATAAAGTGGCTCCGCCATTTAGAACAGCTGAATTTGATATTATCTTTGGTAAAGGAATATGTAAAATAGGCAATATACTGGATGTTGCAGTTAATCTTGATATTGTAAAAAAAGCAGGCTCTTGGTTCAGTTTCAACGAAGAAAAACTCGGGCAGGGCAGGGATAAAGCTAAAGATTTTCTAGCTGAAAATCCTGATATTCTAAATACAATTGATAATCTTGTAAGAGAAAAACTCGCAAATCGTTAATTTTTATTGAGTATTAACATTTGTGAAGGTCTCAAATGCAGATATATTAAGAAACTTCTCTAAAAACATGTTTTTGGTATGATTTTATTAGCAACTAAAAACATGTTTCTTTTTTATATTATAACATTGAAGTGTAGAAACCGGAGGTAAGATAATTACATGGAACTAAAAGCTATTAACTGTGCAGATGCCTTAAACTTTCAAGGCAGAACCTGCAAAAAAGAGAATAAGAAACAAATAAAACTAAACAATTGTTCTAATTGCTCTCAACATACATCACCCGCTTCGCGCAGAGCAAGTAATGCTATGAGAAATACTGCACTTGGGCTTATGATGGCAACAGCTACTGTGGGAACTCTTGGAAGCTGCGAAAAAGATGTTATGGGCAATATTTATAATTTTAATCAAGAATTGACAGATAATGATTCAATATATATTGGAATAACGATTGGTGGAAATTGTGATCATCATGATACAACTACTGTAGTTCACGATACAATTATTAATACTGAGATAAAACCGGTATTTGTAAAAGATTATCCATTTCATATTGCAGATTCCCTGATTTCTCAGGCGATGAATATCGATGTTCCAATCGATGGTCCTGTCCCTGATGGTTCCGGACTCGATAGTGTAGTGTACGTTGGCTCAAAAGCTCATAACAGATTCGACAATATATATTATGAATCTATGGTCGACAGCGTCGGAACAAATAAAAGAGAATTGGCTGTTGTAACTAAAGTTTTAGATCTTTACAATACTTCAAATCCTAAAACAAGTTATATGAAAAGTTTAATCACAGATGTCCCTGGCAGGGGAATAAAAATTACCAGATATGTAGCAAATACAGCTAAAAAACCGGAAGATGATGAACAATATTTATGGAATTACGCCGGCTATGAAATTCGTTCAAATGGAAAAGACGGAATTGAAAACCGCCGCTATATATTTGATAATAATAACAATCTAATTTATCAGGGAAATATTAAAGAAGCTGAAGATCCTATAACATTTACCTACGGACTGTTTGCGATAGATCCAGAAACAGGTGAACCTTATTATGATGAAGATGGAAATCCTGAATTTATTACCTATAACTTTGATCAAGCAGTAGTATACTCGGATTATGCAAAGCGAAGCGAAGATTATGAGTATCCTGGTTGGGCTTATTAATATAGAGTAAATTTTTTCTACACAAAAAAACACCCGCTTGAATAAAGCGGGTGTTTTTGCATATAATAAATTTATGACAACACTGGCACAATTTATACAACATAAAAGAGATGCTATAGGATTATCACCAAAAGGACTTGCAAAAGAATGCAATCTGCCTTTAAATTTAATAGAAGATATTGAATCAGGTAAAGAATTATTTTTACCTGTAACGATAAGACAAAATCTTGCAAAAGTATTAAAATGCGACCCTAAGGAAATAAAAGCTTTAGAAAAAGATTTTACAAACTATACAGTCTCGCAAGAAATTATAGACAGCCTGAAAGAACTGATTTTAAACGGAGCGGGCGGACTTAAATGTCCGAAATGCGGAGCTCCTTTAATAACAAGAATTGCGAAACTCTATGATCTGGAAGACAACTTAATGCTTCACCCAAAAGCACATTGTTCAAAATGTTCGTTCCATATAACCGAATAGGTTGAAATTTATAAAAAACAGTTTATAATATAATTAGCACATTTACAATTAAATACGGGGACGTTTGAAAAAGCATCAGCCGGAGTGAAATCCGAATTTGGCGGCGATGGAGCAAACTGAGGATGAAACTTAACGACAGCGGCGTAGAGATGCAGGTGTAAACTGAGTACCACATGAGCAAACGTCCCAAACAATCATTCATGGGGACGTTTTGGATTTGACAGGACGTTCGGTTGAGATAGGCTGCGGGTGCGGGCGCTGTTCCCGCTTATCAACGAG
>CALVCJ010000014.1 GCA_944326015.1 Candidatus Gastranaerophilales bacterium | reverse complement strand
CCCAGAGATAAGATTAATGGTGTAGGCGATCATTGTGCCGCTAAGATTATACGTGACGGATGGAAAATTACATATTAGGCTTTGGTATTTAGCTTAGAAGTCAATTGTGCTTTTTTATCTTTTTGCTCAAGCCCTAAAAATCGGAGAGCAGGGTGTATGAAAGCATGGCTGACTTGAGGTGCCAGAATTGCTAGACCTAAAACAGAACCTATTATGTTGCTTAATTCAACAGCGCCTTTTACATATGCAAATTTTTCGGGTTTTTCTTTTGCAAGTTCTGCTTGTAAAGTTTCATTGTATTTATCTTTAATTTTTGTTTTATCAGTAAGGCGTTCTTTTTCCAGAGTTTTTAACCGGTTATTGACTGAAGGATTATCTGTAAGTTTTCTGTAATGCATGTATTCTTTTACATCTTTAAAATGTTGAAATCCTTCAGTATCTTTAAATATATATTTTTTAGCAAGTTTAAATCCGCCTTTTTTAAATACGGGTACAATCAAAGCCATATAAACCGCAAGACAGGTTGCCTGATAGAGAAATTCTTTTGCCGCAGCATACTGTTTTGTGTCTGAGTCAATATCATTATCTATAAGAATAAATCCGGGTCTGCCGATTGATTTAAGCGTTGTTTCAACCGCAACAGACTGTGTGGTATTTTGCGCAATACTGGCAAGCTGTGAACTTGTTAAGAAATTTTTTACTGCTCCTATCATAAGCCACCTACCCTTAGACCAATCTGAGGTCTGGCTGTGAATGTACTCATTTTGGGATATGTATTAAGAGCTGTTGCCTGCGGGGTTAATTGTGCCGGAGTCAAGGCGGCTGGAGTTTCAACCTGAGGAATTGTTTTGTCATGTTCTTTTGGCTTTAAGCCCATTTTGTCCATAATAGGTTTAATTGCCACTGAACACAATGCCGGAATTACAAACAGTGCGGCTGCACAAACTCCAATAAACATAAGATTTTTTTCTGCTCTGTTAGCAAGAGCAGCGTCGCTGTTAAAAGCTTTTTTTGCAATTCTTCCGGCAGCTTCTCCGCAAGCCCAGTATGCAGGAATTGCTATAACTTCTGTTAAACCTTCCCTTAATGCAGTGTATTTTTTAGTTTCCGGGTTTTCGGTTTTGTCCATCATCGTAAATGCAGGACGACAAATCCCTTTGACTGCCGCAATTGCCATTACGACATAGGTTGGTTTGTTATTTTCGCCCAGTGATTTACAGGTCTTTTTTATTAAATCTGCTATTGCCATTACTATTCCCAAGCCTTATAAAGCAGGTAAAAAATTTTTTTGCTAGTTTTGTTAACATATGTTATAATAATATGAAGAAATTTTTTTAGCAAATGAACTTTTTTAATTCGTTATCGTTATATAAGTATAGAGGTTAAAAAAATGACTGATAAATGTACAAAATATGAAGCATTATTTACTTTCGGTAACGATGAAACTTTGAAATATCATCTTGAAACCTGTGAGGATTGTAAAAGAGAACAGGAAATACTGCACAAAGATTCGCATTTGCTAAAAGAGGCAAGACCGTATTATCAAAATCAGCATAAAAAAATTACAAAGCTTAAAATGGCTTGTGCTGTATTTGTAATTCTGTTCAGCAGTACGGCTTTAGGTGTAGTGAATTTAAATCCGGATGTCTCTGATATTATAAAATACGGGACAACATTGAGTGCGGAAGATTATGGTTTTCCGGTAGATTCATACGGATTATTGATGGTGGAATAGTAAATAATGAATTTCAAAGAGCTTATTAAAAGCAATCAAAACAATGTAAGAAGTATAATAAGACTGATTACAAAAGAAACAAATGAAGATCTTGAACAGGAAGTGTATGTAAAGGTTTGGAAAAACGCCGCAAAATACACTGAACAGGGTGCTTTTAAAAGCTGGATAAATACTATTGCTAAAAATGTTTCAAAAGATTATTTGAAATCAAAACAGAAACGAAATCAGGATTGTCTGTCAAACGATGAGGAAATAATAAATACAGTAAAGGATAAAAAATCAACACCGGAATTAAGATTAATAGTAAACGACAGGCAGAAAAGGATTACTCAGGCTATAAATTCTTTGAAGCCTAAATTCAAAGAAGTCATAATGTTATGTGAAATATACGGTTATTCATACGAAGATGCCGCATTCAAACTAAAATGTCCGACAGGGACAATAAAATCAAGGTTGTACAACGCAAAAAAAGAGTTGGCAGTAATGCTAAAGGATTTAATGTAAAAAAAGAAAGGATTAGAATTTATGTTGAAGAAAAGTTTAATTATGGCAAGTGTGTTAGTATTTGCAAGTTCTGCAATGTGTTTTGCCGGAGAAACAGCTGTTCAGACTACAACTGATACAGCTACCCCGGTGGTTTCAACTCCTGCTGCTCCTGAAATCAAGAAACCGCCTAGAAATCCTGAATTTAAAAAACGTCAGGAAGCTTTTGAAAAACGTTTAAAATTGACCGATGAACAGAAAGCTCAGGCAAAAGAATTACGTCAGAAAAGTTTTGAGCAGATGAAACCTATTATGGAAAAAATTAAGGAAAAACGTCAGGAAATGGAAGCTGTTAAACGCTCAAGAATGGCCGTTGAAATGCAGCAGGAAAAACTCGCTGAGCTGCATAAAGAAATAAAAGAACTAAAACGGGCTGCCCATGAACTACGTATGCAGAATATGAAAGACTTTGAAGCAATATTGACTAAAAAACAGTTAAAAGAATTAAAAAAAATGAAAGAAGAAGGCCGTAAAAACTTTGAAAAAAGACATAAAAAAGGCGGACATCACCATTTTGAAGGACAGCGCCCCGGCTTTGAAACGGAAGAGCCTAAACCTGCAGATGCTGTTGCTCCAGCACCTGAAAATAACACTGATACTGAATAGTTTGTTTTTGCATAATCGCCATATATAAACACAAAGGGTTGATTTTTTATCAACCCTTTTATATTATAGAAACTGGAGATATTCTATGAAGATTGCAGATAATATTTTTGATTTAATTGGCCACACCCCTCTTGTAAAAATTAATAAGCTTAATGAAAATGGAAGAGCAATTGTTGCGGCAAAGCTCGAAAGTTTCAACCCTGCAGGTTCATTAAAAGACAGAACAGCTTTAAATCTTATTGAAGATGCTGAAAAACGCGGGCTTTTGACGGAAGGGGCAGTTATTATAGAACCTACAAGCGGCAACACCGGTATAGGTTTAGCTATGGTTTGTGCCGTAAAGGGTTATCGAATGATTTTGACAATGCCTGAAACAATGAGTGTTGAAAGACAAAAACTGCTTAAGGCTTACGGTGCTGAAATAATATTAACAAACGGGGATAAAGGTATGCTTGGTGCAGTTGAAAAAGCTATGGAGTTACGGGAAGAAATTCCTGATTCATTTGTTCCAATGCAGTTTAATAATCCTGCAAATCCTGAAATTCATGAAAAAACTACAGCAGAAGAAATCTGGAATGATACTAATGGTAAAGTAGATATAGTTATAGCTGGAGTTGGAACAGGCGGTACAATATCCGGTATAGGTAAAAATTTAAAAAGAAAAAATCCGGATATACAAATAATAGCAGTAGAACCTTTCCGTTCACAGGTTTTAATAGGTCAGCCGGCAGGATCACATGTAATTCAGGGTATCGGGGCCAATTTTATACCAAGAAATTTTAATAGAGAAGTTGTTGATGTTATTTATCCTGTAGGTGATATTGATGCTGTTGAAACAGCAAGAAAGCTTGCAGCTTATGAAGGGATTTTATGCGGAATTTCATCCGGAGCTGTTATGTATGCAGCTTTAGAATTTGCAAAAATGCCAGATAATGCTGGCAAGTTAATTACCGTAATTTTGCCAGATACCGGTGAAAGATATTTATCTACCGTTTTATTTGATTGAAATAGATTTCAATGCTGTTGTTAAAAACGTTTTAAAAGAAGGTTTGATATTTTTAAAAGTTAATTTGTGATAAGTTTTATTCTGTTGCCCCAGTAACCTTTTACATCATTATTGTAACCGGTAAGCTGGGCTTTAAATTCATTTTCGTTCGGGAATTCCTCTCTTAAAAGTTTTATGCCTTCATTATATACTTTTTGAGCTGTGTTTGTAATACTTTTGGGAATATCCTCTTTATATATTTTGCTTGCGGCTGCCATGTCAAAAAGCCGACGTTTGCTGAGTCCACTCATAGGCTTTTTTGTTGCAAAAGAAATATTATTTGTCATTTTACAAATTGCTGCTTCATATTTCCCGTTTTTCAGACACCACAAGAGTCCTTCCGTATTTGTGATTATATCAGTACCTTTGTTAAATGTCATATCAAGCAGGGCTTCTTTTAGGGGAGAAGGAAGTTTGTCGAAATTTTTTTCTCCGCCCATAAGAATTCTCAAATGGTCTTCCGCCTTAATTAAGTCCTTTGAAAATTGTGCAAGAACCTCTTTATCGCTGAGGTATACAGGTTCTCCTTTTTCCCAGACATGACCTATGCCTATAGTTTTGGTATTCCCTTTATCATTGTAAGGTGTATTATGGAACTGGTTGTCTTTTAAGTCTTTTCCGTCTTCAATTCGTTTCATTTCAAGAATGAATGTATTGCTGACGCCCATGGCTTTTGCAACATCCTTCAGGGAATTAATATTTTTAGGTATTCTTGTCGGTGGAATTTTCAAAACTTGACCCGGTTTGAGTCTTGTGGCGCTTTTTTCATCCAGACCGTTTGCCGCAAGTATAGATGCTGTTTGTACTCCAAATTTCTCTGCTATTTTGGAAACATTATCACCCTTTTTTATTGTGTAGTTTGGATTTTGTTTTTCCGTAATATATTTATTTCTCGTATTTTGTTGGATAATTTGTTCATCAGAAATTTCTCTCATCAGAGGAATTTCTGTAGTTTTTGCGGGTTTAGACTCTTCTCGCGGGGATAAAAACTTAATTATTCCGTAAAACATACTATGAGCATATTCTTTTGTTCGTGTCCAAAAATTTTGATCGCCTGAGGACTGTGTTTTACCGTTATTATTTTGTTGTAAAGTTATATTCATATAGTTCAAAATTAATCCTCCTAATTTAGCATTGTATCTTCAATCGCATTAGCAACACATTCTGCATATTTTTTCTGGTCAAAGCTTGATAAAAGTGAATTTGTAATACTTTTATTTGCAATATTACCTACTTCAATAAGCGATGACGGTATACCTTTTGTCGCGTTATTGACATACAAATCATAATAATCTACCTTAGGAGTTAATGTTGGAAATCCTATATTAATATATTTTTGTATATTTTCTGATAACTTTTTATCAATAGCTTTTGTGTATTTTACTGAACACTTGGTTTCCTTAGGGTTTTTAACGGATTCTACATGAATAGATAAAAAGAGCATATCTTGTTTATCTGTATTAAGCATTAGTTCTCTTACGGCATCATCTCCTTTTTTGCCGGCTAACATGTTTTCAATATAGTTTTGTGCGTCCATCCCGCCATGTTGAGCCGCTCCTGAAATTATAACGAGCTTAGCACCTCGATTTCTAAGATTATCGGCAAGTTTATCTACATAACTCTGTGCTACACGCCATTCTTCGATAGGCATCAGTTCGCCTTCGGCGTTTTCTACAGAAAGCACGGTGCCTGGGTCAAAGTAGCCGTTTGCTTGTTGATAGCCTCCATGCCCGGGATTAAGAATTATAACTTTTCCGTCAAGATTTCCGTGTGCGTTTGGCTCAAGAACTTCTGTTACTGCTTCAATTTTTTTTGTTTCGGTATTATAGTTGGGCAAAGGCCGCATAATAAAAGGATTTTTAACGCCTTTAAACCCCTCATCTCTTTTAGCGCCGTTTATTGCCCACTTTTTTAATGTGCCGGCATTTACGTAATTTCCAGATCTATCTTTTATTGTTGTCATTGTGGTTGGCGTTATATCTTTACTGTTACCGCCGTTTGTAGTATAAAAAATTTCATTTGGATAAACGTTCCCGCTCAAATGACTTGCGTTATTGCCGGTATTAGCGGTTCTTTCAACCTTTTTCTTTGCTGGTGGCTCTGTTTCATCTATTTTTGCGGGTTGTTTGTCAGAATAGATGTAACTGTTTAATATTTCATCCATTTTATCTGTCGAAACCATACCAAATGAATCAAATTCATTATTTAATTCGTCAATAAATACCTGTCTTTTGTCAGGTGTTGCAATATTATTACCAACTTTTTCAGCAACAAGATCATAAATTCTTGTTATTGCATTTTTTCGGCTTTCTTGAGAGCTTTTCCAATCTGAAGCAATGCTATATAGAAGACTTGAATCAGCAAACCATCCGTTGCCTTTTATTTTGTCATATTCCTGCAAAACTTCAATAACATTATTTTTATTAATGTCACTGAATGGCATTTGAAAATCGTCTTTATCAATGAAGCCTTTTCCATTTGCAGTATTTTTTAATGCTTCAGCAATTTCTTCTGGAGTTTTTTTACTCATATTAAAAATCATTTTATCCAGTTTTTTTGTTGAAACTGTACCAAAAGAATTGAATTCATCATTAAGTTCTTGGATAAAAGCTTTGCGTCTTTCTTCAGTTGCTTTCGGGGCGCCTGCTTTTTCCGCAAGTAAATCGTACACCCTCATTATAGCAGCTTTTCTTACACATTTCTCGCTTCCCCATTCAGAGGAAATCATATTAATCATGGTTTCTTTAGGGGAAATCTCATTATATGCTCTAAGAATATCGTTAATGTTGTTTTTATTCAATTTAGCAAAGACGGCATTGAATTTATCTTTTCCAACTGCTCCTCGTTTATTGTCGGCTTCTTCATACAGTGCCTTTGCTATTTCATCAGCAGTTTTAATTTTAGCAACCTCGGCTTTTGTTTCGGAATCCAGTTCAGGAACTGCAAGTCCAGCTTCACCTGTCATCATTTCTTCTGAAGTTTCTGATTTTGCATCCGTGTGTTTTTCGGCTATGTATTTAACGTAAAACTTTTCTCCTTTTTGAGGTGGATAATTTTTATCAATCCCATTAAGGTCACATAATTCTGTCAATGTCATTCCATATTCACGTGCAAGTGCCATTAAACCTTTGCCTGACGGAATTTGAGCTGTAGGTACATTTTTTATAATTGTTCCAGCTGTCAATGATGAACTTTTTATTCCTGTTCTTTTTTTGAATTCATCAACGCTCATGCCGAATTTCTTTGCAATTTCGCTCAAAGTCATTTTTTTTTTTGTAATGATATAATTGCCGTTTGCTCTCATTTCACGATTTTTCGTAAATGTATCGTTTTTTGAAACAGATTTATTGCTGTTTTCAACTCCAGATATGTTAAAAGACATTTTATTTCCTTTCTTTATTTCTACACATTTTTACAATACGGATTAATTATTTGCATACTTTAATAAAACTGAAATCCAAGTTACAAAAATTTACAAATAGATAAAATGAATTTATAAAGACTATGTTATGAAGTTTTTTGCTCTCTTACAAGTTTCTACCTGTTATTCTTACCGGTAATTTTGGCTAATAAAAAAGCACCGATTTTATCGGTGCTTTTTTATTTTACAGGTTTGAAGTTTATTACATCATACCGCCCATGCCGCCAGGCATTTGAGGCATTTCAGGTTTTTCTTCCGGAATGTCTACAACTGCAGCTTCTGTTGTCAACAACATTGAACCTACTGATGCAGCATTTTCAAGAGCTGAACGTGTAACTTTAGCAGGATCTACGATACCTGATTTGAACATATCAACGTATTCGTCGTTCAATGCATCGTAGCCGTAAGCTGCTTCATGTGTTGTTACAGTATCTACTACAACATCGGCTTTAGCGCCTGCGTTGTGTGCAATTGCTCTCAAAGGTACATCTAATGCGGCTGTTAAGATTTTGAAACCGATTTTTTCATCATCTGATGAGAAGTTTGTTGTATCAACAAGTTTTGAAAGTTTTTGTTGAACTCTTACTAATGCAACACCGCCGCCGGGGACAATACCTTCTTCGTTAGCTGCTCTTGTAGCATTTAAAGCATCTTCAATTCTTAATTTTCTTTCTTTAAGTTCAACTTCTGATGCTGCGCCGACTTCGATTACGGCAACACCGCCTGAAAGTTTTGCAACACGTTCCTGAAGTTTTTCTTTATCGTATTCACTGTCAGAAGCTTCAATTTGTTTTCTGATTAAACGAACCCTGTCTTGAACAGCCTGTTTTGTTTCATCGCCTACAACAATTGTTGTTTCATCTTTTGTTACAGTAACACGTTTTGCTTTACCTAACATTTGAGTTGTAACATTTTCAAGCTTGATGCCGAGTTCTTCCGTAAACATTTCACCGCCTGTCAAAATTGCGATATCTTCAAGCATTGCTTTTCTTCTGTCGCCAAATCCCGGAGCTTTAACAGCAACTGCTCTCAAAACTTTTCTCATTGTGTTAACAACTAAAGTTGCTAAAGCTTCCCCTTCAACATCTTCAGCGATTAACAATAAAGATTTGCCATCACGTGCAACCTGTTCAAGCAATGGAACCATATCTGAGATAAGATTTATTTTTTTGTTGCAGCAGAATACGTAAGCATCTTCAAGTACTGCTTCCATTCTTTCAGCGTCTGTTACAAAATAAGGTGATAAATAACCTTTGTCGAACTGCATACCTTCAACAACTTTTAAGTTTGTTCCGAATGACTTGCTTTCTTCAACAGTTATAACACCGTCGTGACCTACTTTTTCCATTGCTTCTGCGATAAGTTCGCCGATTTCTTTGTTGTTGCCTGCAGAAATTCCTGCTACCTGTGCGATTTCTTCTTTTGTATTAACAGGTCTTGACATGTCTTTAATTTCTTTAACAGAAATTTCAACAGCTTTATCAATACCGCGTTTCATAGACATCGGGTTAGCTCCTGCCGTTAAGTTTTTCAAGCCTTCTCTAACGATTGCCTGTGCTAAAACTGAAGCTGTTGTTGTACCGTCGCCAGCTACATCGTTTGTTTTGGAAGAAACTTCTTTTAACAATTGAGCGCCTGCATTTTCAAGTCCGTCTTTAAGTTCAATTTCTTTTGCAATGGTAACACCGTCATTAACGATTTGAGGTGCACCGTATTTCTTTTCCAAAATAACGTTTCTGCCTTTTGGCCCGAGTGTTACTTTAACTGCATCTGCTACTGCATCTATACCTTTTAGAAGTGATTTTCTTGCTTCTTCATTAAATACTATACGTTTTGCCATTTTATTTCTCCTTACTATATTTTTCATGCTGAACTTGTTTCAGCATCTGATAAACGTGAGATCCTGAAATAAATTCAGGATGACTGTTTGTTATTCAATAATTGCCAATGCGTCTTTAACTGACAGAATTTTGTATTCAACTCCGTCAATTTTAATATCAGTTCCTGCATATTTTGCATAAAGAATTGTGTCGCCAACTTTAACATCCATAGGTTCTCTTTCGCCTTTTTCGTTCATTTTGCCGGCGCCTACTGCAACAACTTCACCTTTTTGCGGTTTTTCTTTAGCGCTGTCAGGAATAAAAATTCCGCCTGAGGTCTGTTCAGTGTCTTCAATTACTTTAATAACAATTCTGTCTGCTAATGGTTTTAACATAATATTTTCTCCTTTTTTCCTTGTCTGTCATTCTAAACGCTGGATTAACCTTTGCGTTTAAGAATTTTTATTCAAATCCTGAAATAAATTCATGATGACTTTCATATTATATTTATATAATGAATTCATAAAAAAATTAATTTTCTTAAGGAAAAATTAATTTTTCGATGCATAGCCGCTCCATCAACCACATAGTTTTTGCATAAATCTTTGTGTCATGCGGAACTTAGTTTCTGGATCACTTCAAATGTGTGGTGGTCATTTTAGTGTAAATAACTTCCCCTTCTTATCTTTCAAACGTAGTATATTTGGTATAAATTAAGCGTCCCCCATTTTACAGTCTTGAAAAATAGTCTAAATTATGATAATATAATTATGTATATATTAATTATGAAAGGAGTAATAGAGTAATAATGGGTGAGTTAAATAAAAGAAATATCATTCCCTCTAATTTCGGGGGGGGGGCAACTTTCAGCTGACAGAAGGCAAGAGGTCAGTATGTCAGGCAATATTAAAGTTATTATGCTGCTGTTGTACTAATGGATTATGTAGGTTTACTAAATTTTTCACTCCCTTCTTAGTTAAGTATAGTAGGTTGTTTAATAACAATCAATCGCCCCTCCTATCCACCCTAATCAGTGATGGAGTAATCTGTCATCGCGAACCTGTTTCGGGATCATGTGCTATGCAGAACCAGCGCGGTCAATTTGACTTAGATTATATGCAGAAACGATTACATCATGGCGCGACTAATCCCTCTCTGCCTCAATGCCTTCCCTCTGTTGGAGTGCTTAAAACGCTTATCACTTTTTACTCTCCACTAAAACGGACTTGCGTGTTTAGTCTTGCGGCATGTACTACGCAGGTAGATACTTCTGCCGCTATTCGTCGATGCGCATTTACACTGGCAGAAGTTTTAATCACTCTAGGAATAATTGGTATAGTTGCTGCGATGACCATGCCTTCTTTGATAGATAACCATAACAAAAAAGTTGTTGAGGCTCGTTTGCAAAAAGTGCACTCAGTGATGAATCAGGCAATCTCAATGGCTGAATTGAATTATGGTCCACGTGATACTTGGTTTATAAATAATTCTGGATATGATGCTAAAAAATCTTGGTGTGAAAAATATCTAATTCCTTATCTTAAAGTCGTCAAATCAGGGAAATATGATAACAGTAATAAATTTTATATGACTTTTGTTGATGGCAGTTCACTTATGACAGCCGAAAATAACTTTTTTGACTGGTTATTTTTCCCGGGAAATATTGATAATTGTGCTGGAAATAAAACAGATAATTACGGAGTGTGTTTCTTCCCTTTTCGTTACCGGCCTGTAAAAATTCCTTCAGGCGACTATGATGCCTGGAATTTTGAAACATATGCAGCTTCATGGAACGGGAGTACTGATGCTCTAAAAACAGATTCTAATTATGGTTGTTATAGTGGTTCTAAATATCATGGTTATTGTACACGATTAATCCAGGTTAACGGTTGGAAATTTCCTAAAGATTATCCGTATAGAGTGAAGTATAGGTGAAGTTAACAATTTCCCGGGGCCATTATTTTATGCATTGTTCTGTTACATTTTTAACATAAAATTTGCAATTTTGCCATGTTCATCATAGCATGGATAAGCAAAAAAATTTAATTTTAATTAAGTGTATAAAATACAATATATAGGAAATATTATGGCTTTAAATTTTCAGGAACTTGTTTTTAATTTACAAAAATTCTGGTCGGATTACGGGTGTATAATTCAGCAGCCTTATGATATTGAAAAGGGTGCATCTACAATGAATCCAGCAACTTTTTTGCGCTCATTGGGCCCTGAACCATGGAACACTGCAATGATTGAACCTTGCAGACGTCCTACTGATGCAAGATATGGTGAAAATCCAAACAGACTCGGGCATTATTTTCAGTTTCAGGTTATTTTGAAGCCGTCTCCCGACAATGCTCAGGAACTTTATTTAAAAAGTTTGGAAGCTATGGGAATTGACCTGAAAGAGCATGATGTAAGATTTGTTGAAGATAACTGGGAGTCTCCGACTCTTGGAGCTGCAGGGGTGGGCTGGGAAGTCTGGCTTGACGGTATGGAAATTACACAATTTACTTATTTTCAGCAGGTTGGCGGAGTAGAGGTTAAGCCTGTCGCTCTTGAATTGACTTACGGGCTTGAACGTATTGCAATGTATCTTCAAAATAAAGAATCTGTTTATGATATTCTGTGGAATGATACTTTGAAATACGGTGACATTTATCTGCAAAACGAGATTGAACAATCTAAATATAACTTTGAAGTGAGTGATGCAAAAGCTTTGTTTACAATGTTTGATTTATACCAAAAAGAAGTTGATAATTGTATTAATGCAAAGCTTGTTTTGCCTGCTTACGATTACGTTCTAAAATGTTCTCATACATTTAACCTCTTGGATGCAAGAGGCGTAATCAGCAAAGATGAAAGAATTAATTTTATTAACAGAGTCAGAACAATGGCATCTGCTGTTGCAAGATTATACGTAGCACAGAGAGAAGAAATGGGTTTCCCTCTTTGCAAATAATTACAGGGGACTGATACCTCACCCCGACCCTCTCCTCAAAATGAGGAAGAAAAGGAGAAAATAGATGGCTGAAAAATTTCACCGTGCGACATTTACTCGCAATTTTTTGAAAACTATCACAAGAATTAAAAATCCTGATGAAATGCTTGCAGAAGCTAAATCAGAAGGTTTAGAAAAAACTCTCGGGGTTTTTGATTTGATTATTTTAGGTGTAGGTGCAATTATTGGTTCCGGTATTTTTGCGGTTGTAGGAATTGCTGCTGCCGGAAGTGCTGACGGGTCAGCTTTAGGTGCAGGGCCTGCTCTTGTAGTTTCTATGATAATCGCAGCAATAGCCTGTATTTTTTCAGCTCTTTGTTATTCTGAATTTGCTACAATGATTCCTGTTGCAGGCGGAGCTTATACATACACTTTTGCAACACTGGGTGAGTTTGCCGCATGGATGGTGGGCTGGGTTTTAATGCTTGAGTATGCAATCGGATTTATTGCAGTTGCCTGCGCGTGGTCAAATCATTTTGTCCAGTTTTTGAGTGGATTTGAAAAAGTGCTGCCTGCTTGGCTCGCTCATCCGCCTGTATGGCTTGTAAATGATGCTTTCAGCGCCGCAAAAATTGCTTCAGAAGATGCGTCTGTTCATATCCCTACGATTTTCGGGCTTCCTGTATGTATTAATATGCCGGCAATTTTAATTGTTCTTCTTACAACTTTTATACTTGTAAGAGGTACTAAAGATTCTACCAAAATGGCAGGATTAATGGTATTTATAAAACTTGCAGTAATCGCTTTATTTGTTATTGCCGGTGCATTTTTTGTCAAACCCGATAACTGGACACCTTTTGCGCCTAACGGTGCGTCAGGTATATTTGCCGGTGCATTTTTAATCTTCTTTGCATATATAGGATTTGATGCACTTGCAACAGCTGCCGAGGAATGCAAAAATCCGCAGAAAGATTTGCCTGTCGGTATTATAGGTTCGTTGATTATAACAACAATTGTTTATGTTTCTGTTGCGCTTGTAATGACAGGTTTGATGGATACAAGCACTTCGGTGCCTCTTGCATTTTTAAAGGCGCCTATGGCTTATTGTATGTCATTGTTTAATATGAATTGGGCCGCAGGCTTGATTTCTATTGGTTCTTTAGCCGGTTTGACATCTGTTTTGCTTGTGCTTGAAATGGCCGCTACAAGAATTTTGTATGCGATGAGCAGAGATCATTTTATTTCACAGAGATTTCAAAAGTTACATCCGAAATTTCATACTCCTGCTCTTTTGACATGGACTGTTGGCATTCTTGCTGTTGTCGGGATTTTGACTTTAAACCTTGATGTAGCGGCAGAACTTTGTAACTATGGTACATTTACTTCATTCATAATAGTGTGTGTAGCAGTTTTGATTTTGCGCAAAACCGATCCTGAAAGACCAAGACCGTTCAAAGTGCCATTTTCTCCTGTTACTCCGGCATTAGGCATAATAACATGCGGAGGGCTTATGATTTATAAATCTATGCAGCCGTCAGGTTCAGCATTACTCTTCCCTGTTTGGCTCGGAGTCGGAGCAATAATTTATCTTTTATACGGATTTGTAAAAAACAGACTTAATGAGAATAAAATTCATAATGAAAAAGTGGAACTTAAAAAACAAGAAATGATGAAATAATGGAATTAAAAAACATAATATATAATGCTTTAAAAAAGAAAAGCCCCGATGAGTTAATAGCTGTCAGTAAAAAATCTGAACTGAAAAAGACATTGAATGTGTTTGACCTGATTGTGTTAGGTATTGGTGCTGTGGTGGGTACTGGAATTTTTACAATAATCGGCACGGCAATTCAGGGAGGACCTGAAAGTGTTGGAGCCGGGCCTGCTATTATTATATCAATGGTTCTGGCAGCAATTGCGTGTGTATTTTCAGCTCTTTGTTATTCTGAAATTGCTGCAATGATTCCGGTTGCCGGCAGTGCTTATACATATACTTATGCGACGATGGGCGAATTTATGGCTTGGATGGTCGGTTGGATATTGATGCTTGAATACGCTATCGGAAATATTACGGTAGCATGTGCCTGGACAGGGTATTTTGTTCAATTTTTAAAGGGTTTTAAACATATTCTGCCTGATTTTATTGTAAATTTTCCGTTGTGGTTAAGAGCTGATTATCGTTATATGTTTGCATACTGCGATAAATACGGGCTTGATCCGCATACACAGATGCCGTTTATTTTTGATAAAATTCCTGTTGCAGTTAATATTCCTGCAATGGTCATAGTTCTGTTGCTGACAATTTTATTGATAAAAGGTGTTAAAGAATCAACAAGATTTGCAAGCGTTATGGTCGGCGTAAATATGTTTATGATTTTGTCATTTATTGTTGTCGGTGCTTTTTATGTAAAGCCTGAAAACTGGATGCCGTTTGCTCCGAACGGGTTTGAAGGTGTATTTATGGGGGCTTTTTTAATCTTCTTTGCATATATCGGATTTGACGCGATTTCGACAACTGCGGAAGAAACTGAAAATCCGCAGAGAGATTTGCCGATAGCTATTCTCGGAACTTTGATTATTTGTACTATTATGTATGTTGCTGTTGCTCTTGTCTTAACAGGCAATGTTCCGCTCGGTCATATTGATACTCAGGCGCCGATTGCTCATGCTATGAGAGTTATGGGCAAAGATTGGTTCGCCGGTTTAATTTCAATCGGAGCATTGTGTGCTTTGACATCTGTCATATTAATTTATCAGCTTGGAACAACGAGAATTCTCTATGCAATGAGCAGGGATAGATTTTTGCCTAAGTCATTAAGATTAATACATAAAAAATACAGAACCCCGCATGTCTTGACATGGATTTCCGGAATTGTTGTAATAGTTTGTACATTATTTATGGATTTGAATATTTCTGCTGAACTCTGTAATTTCGGAACTTTTACATCATTTATAATTATTTGTATTGCGGTTTTGATTTTGCGTAAAACAGATCCTGATAGACCGAGACCTTTTAAAGTCCCTTTATCTCCGTTATTCCCGATTTTGGGAATTTTAACCTGCGGAGGTTTGATGGTGTATTCAATGAAATTTTTGACAACATCTTCATTATATTTCCCGCTTTGGCTTTTGATGGGGTTTGCAATTTATGCAGGTTACGGCTATAAACAAAAGAGACTTGAAGAAAAAGTTAAAAATCAACGTCAGACAAAGTCGAAAGTTGCGCTTTGATTAAAAAAATGTTATAATATATATAAGAGTTAAAAAAGGAGGAAGAATAAGTATGGAATATATTGATATCACTGCGTTTTGCGGGGGGGGGGCAACTTTCAGCTGACAGAAGGCAAGAGGTCAGTATGTCAGGCAATATTAAAGTTATTATGCTGCTGTTGTACTAATGGATTATGTAGGTTTACTAAATTTTTCACTCCCTTCTTAGTTAAGTATAGTAGGTTGTTTAATAACAATCAATCGCCCCTCCTATCCACCCTAATCAGTGATGGAGTAATCTTTTATCGCAAAGTTGTTGCGGGCTCTAAATTGATTCTGAAACACAGATTTCAATCTGCGGTTCAGCATGACGAGAATAATAACGCTATACCTAAAGCATTCATAGTAAGTAAAGTAGCAGAGAAATCTGCATCATGCTCCACTGTTCACTTAAAAAAATGCGCGGCCTTTACGTTAGCTGAAGTTTTAATAACCCTTGGAATAATAGGAGTTGTTGCTGCCATGACGATGCCTTCTTTGATGCAAAAGTACCATGAGCAAAAACGTGTTACGCAGTTAAAACGGACAATGTCCGTTTTGCAGAACGCTTTTTTAATGGCTACAAATGAATATGGAGAGATTCAGGACTGGGGCTTGTCAATAACAAATACCGGCGAACAGGATGAAGAGGGCAATCCAGTTTATGACTATAGCGGCGGAGAAAATGTTATGAAAATTCTGATGAAATATGTTCACAGTGCAAAAGTTCCTCAGGGAGACACAGATCTTTATATAGAATCTCTTGATGGCAGACAGGCATTTTGGCCTTACACAATAAGTTCCGACAGAGCTTTCTATTTAAATGATGGTACTATTGTTCAGATAGGCTGGATAACTTCTTTAGATTGTACAACTACAATTTATGGAATAAAGAACAGATGCGCAGATTTTTGGATATTTTTTCCTAAAAAATCAACAATGCGCCTTGGTGTAGATGTTTTTAATGTTTTCTTAACTAAAGATGGTTTTAAACCAATTTACTATTTGCCGTACTGCAGTAAAGATAAAGCTGTCGGCTCAGCAGATACTAATGGCCGCGGCTGTTCCGGCTGGGTTATGGCACATGGCAATATGGACTATCTGAGACGTGATGTTAGTGCTGATGATTAGTAAAATATTTTATATGGTTAATTTTTCTTAAAATTATGCTTAAAGCTATTTGAATATTTTATGTTGTCGCGGTAAAATAAATTTATGGTAGTTGAAGAACAATTATATTCTGACATCCCCCCTACAAAGCTCAGAAATAAGGAGGAAAAGTTTAAGCCGGCTAAAACAAGTAAGTTTTGGCTATGGGTTGCGAGTATGTTCTTTTTTAACATGCTTCAAAACCGCTTTTATGCGTTCAGGTATCGTGGTGTGGAAAATTATTTTGAAGGTGATACTAGTATTCCGACAATACTTTTTGCGCCGCATTGTAATTGGTGGGATGGAATAGTATTTTACAACATCACGCACAGAATTTTTCATAAAGAAATACGTTTAATGGTTGAAGAACTCAATAGATTTCCACTATTAAGACGCGGTGGTGCTTATTCTGTCAATAAAAAATCTCCACAGTCTGCTATGAAGGCTTTGCAGTATTCTGTGGATGTTGTAGGTGATATTCGCAATATGCTTTGTATTTTCCCACAGGGAATTATAAGACCTCCTCACTACAGGCCTATTGAATTTCAGACAGGGCTTGCTTATATTGCAGAAAATGCCGTTAAAAGATACGGAAGAGTTAATCTTATTCCGCTTGCTGTTGATTATTGCTTTTTCCGAGATAACAGACCGGAGGTTATTGTAGATTTTGGCAAACGTATTGAGCTTGTTAAGGGAAATGAGCTTGATAAATTATCAAGGAAGGAATTAACACATTTTTTAGAACATGCAATGCAGGAAGTTTGTGATAACCAGTTTAAAGAAATTTCACAAGGTGATATTTCTAAATACAATATACTTTTTAAACAGCATTTAAAATGGTATCGTAGAATTGAGCAGCGATTAAAAAGTATTGATTTGCCACCGGTTTCAGGGGTGTAATAAATATTTTATTTATAGAAATCATTGATTTTGTACAAAATTTCCATGCGAGAGGAATTTAAATTTATCTACTGATCTGTATTATATCACTTATAATCATCCTTTTAACTTCTACCGCTCAAATCATCACAATTTTTCTCTGTAATGCTAAAATGATTATCCTGGCAAGCCTAATTTATGTATGTTATGAAAGTCGATTATTTTTTACTCAGCAGCATTTTTGATAGTATATTTTTTGCAGCCTGTAACTGTGCATCGTTATTGTTTTTGACATCATTTATGCTAAATTCAACCTTAATATCTGGAGTTATACCTTTTTTGTTAATATCAGTGCCTTTTGGTGTTAAGTATTTGGCTATTGTCAGGTTTAAACCTGTTTCGTTTGGCATCGGAATGATTTTTTGTACCATGCCTTTTCCGTAAGTTTTTGTGCCGAGAAGTTTTGCTTTGTTATAATCTTTCAGTGCTCCAGATAAAATTTCGCTTGCACTAGCAGAATTCCCATCAACCAATACAACTGTTGGTTTTTTTATCCCAAATTCGGTATCCTGTGCGTTAATATTATATTTATACCCGTTTCTGCCTACAATACTTACAATATTACTGCCTTCAGGTAAAAACAAATTCGCTATAAACACGGCATTTGGCAGCAGACCTCCTGTATTACCTCTTAGATCAAGTATTAGCCCTTGTGTATCTTTTGTTTTTTCTAAAGCTTCAAGAAATTCATTCGGGGTTGTTGAGCCTATAAAACTTGTTATTTGAATATAGCCTATATTTTTATCAACAATTGAGCTTTTAACTGTTTTTATCTTTATTTCTTTGCGCATAACACGTTTTAAAAGTTTGTCTTTATTTCTTAATACTGTTATGTTTACAAAACTGTTTTCCGGTCCTCTCACCATGTTTGCGACTTCGGAAAGCGTTAACCCATTTACATCTTTCCCGTCAATTGAAAGAATTATATCTTTTGGTAGAAGATTGGCAAACTGTGCTGGAGTTCCTTCCATTACGTTTACGATATAGATTTTGCCTGCTATTGATGTTATATTAACACCAATGCCTGTAATTTTTGAATTAATAGAATTATTTTGTTCAGAGTATTCTGATTTTGACATGTAGCGGGAATAAGGATCATTAAGACTTGCAAGTATTGTATCTATGGCAACTTTTGCATCATCATCCGTTTTTATTTTCCCGTGGTAGTGCTCTTTCCATCTAGCCCAAGCTTGATTATTCAGCTCTGCATCGTAATAGTTGTCACGTATAATTTTCCAGGTGCTGTCAAAGAGTTTCTGAGAGGAAATATATTCATGATCAACCATTTCAGGCATTTGTGAAATTTCATAATTACCGGTACCCATAAAGATTTTATTAAGCACCAGAAGAGTCAGTATTAATATAATAAATATGATTGCCTGATGTTTTTTCATACGAATATTTAACATCAATATTCATTTTTTATCAATATACTTTTTAAGTAGTTTAGAAGATTAATTTACTAAAGATCTTCAAAACCCGGAGAAGTTGACGGGAGGTTTTTGTAGCCTTCATTAGACATTACAGTCTTTTTTATATACTTATTTGAATATCCACCGCGTTCAAATAGTTTTTTCAGAGTATTTTCTCTTACGACAAGCGGATGTAATTCATCGTTGCTTTCCGGATAAAGTTTTGATATTTCATACCACACTGAAGCTTCCATTGTCCAGGCATAAGTTTCTTCGGCAAGCGAGTTAAATTCATCTTGATGCAAAGCTTCATGGGATAGTAGAGCAGCTATTGCTCCAGGGGGTGCATCTTTGTGCCGAGGGTTTATGAATATAAAGAGCTGTTTATTTTTTTTCCAGCCTAGTGCGTCAAATTTTGCGTAGTCAGGGTTAATAGTTGCAAGATCTCTGAATTCAATTTTTACAGGTCGACCTGAAAGATTGTTCCCGAGTATTGCGTTTCTTGAAAATTCTCCATTCGTACCTTTGAGCATATCAAGTGCAACGTAAATTACCTCTTCTTTACCGGTTGACTTGTACATTGGTTTAATCTGTTTTATGTAGTCAGCTGTGTATTTTGAGGGGTAGGTTTTTGGCATTTCTATTAATTCATCATTTTTGCCGGCACTAAAAGCGCACATTTGTAATGCCATAATAAGCGTTATTGTTAATATAATGTTTTTTAATTGTTTACTATCCACTAATCTTCTCCTGTAATATTTGTTTTTGCTATTCTTGTAGCAGATAATAGTATTATAATTAATATTACTCCGACGTCAAATTTTTATTTGCTTTCCTTTTAAGTGAAGCGAGTTGAGCATATTTTATCCTGTAATCCGTATCAGGTGAAATATTTTCTGCTTCTTTCATGTACTCAAATGCAGTTGTATAATCACCTTTTTCTTTAAAAATATCGCTCATTGCGGCATAGTACAATGCATTATTTACGTCATATAAAATGGCTCTTTTCATACATTCCACAGCTTCTTCATAGTCTTTTTCTTCAAATCGAACAAGGGCAAGATAGTAATAACCCGCGGCAAAATTCATATCAAGAGAAATCGTCTGTTGCGCAAAATTTTTTGTCTTATCATAATCTTTCATTTCATAAGCAGCTTTAGCTCCGATTGCGTATGCACAGATATAATTTTCATTAATATTAATAACTTTTTCAACTGTTTCAATGGCTTTTTCATAATTTTCTTCTGAAATATAAATATCAGCAAGTGTACAAAGATAATTTAAACTTTCAGGGTTATTATCAATTGCCTTTTTTATTGAGTTTTCCGCTTTTTCATAAAGAGAAAGTTCTGTATAGACTTTTGCGAGCGAACTAAGTGCAAAATTATCTTCATAACCTGATTTTATTGTATTTTCAAGCTCTAATTGTGCACCTAGAAAATCTTTTTTTTCATATTTTAAAAGAGCATTCAGCACATGCGCAGGATAGTAACAGGTGTTGTGTTCAAGTATAAAATCAATTTCTTTTTGTGCTTTTTCAAACTCTCCTTTTTCATAGTATAAATACGCAAGTGAATATCTGTAACCTTCGACATCTGGAGCAAGCATTATGGCATTAATATAGGATGTTTCTGCTTCCTTTAGCCAGCCGTTAAAAAAGTATGCATTTGCAAGATTATAGAGATAGCGCGGCTCATATTTCCTTATGGAGGAAGCTTTTGAGAAGTATTTTATTGCATCAATAAATTGCATGTCTTCTGTAGCAAAGAGCCCCAGGAAGTTTAAAACTTCAGGGTTTTCAGATGATTTTGAAAGAGAGTTAAAAATATTTTTTGATTTTTCAAATTCGCTTTCATCAAAGTATATTTTACCAAGAAGAACAAGTGCGTCTTCATTTTCTGGATTAATTTGTAATGCCTGCTTGAGATTATTTTTGGCTTGGTCAGAATTTTTATTTTCGTAGTAAGCATTTGCTACTGCATAGATTACCTCATCATTTTTTAATTCATTCTCATCTAAATCTTTCAGTTTATCCAAATTTTTGGTTTTTGATATAGTATTTATCATTTCAATCAGATTCTCAGGTGTTTTTTCAATTGAATAAATTTTTTCTGCTGTAAAACAAGCGTTTTGAAAATTTTCAGAGCATGTATAAATTTTTTTGAGAATTTTTAATGCCTCAATATGTCTATCATTTTTTAAAAGTACTTTTTCAAGATATCTTAAAGAGCGATGTAAATTATTGAGTAGAAAATATAATTCCCCTAGCTGATAAAGGATTTCTGTGTTTTCATTTTCTTCTTCAAGAGCTTTATAAAGCATTTCAATAGCTTGTTTATAACATTTTTGGGATTTAAGTTCAAATGCCTGTTTTATGTATTCCAAAGTTTCCTGCATTTACACTCCGTTATTTTTTCTTATTATTGTGTTTTTTATTTTTAGTGGAATTAATTTGTTGGCTGTTGTTTATCAAAATTAAAATTTCGTCTTCTCCTGCCATTTTAAGATTATTTCTTGCAATACCTTCAAGGCTTGACATAGAAGAGAAAAGTTTAATATCTTCTTTAAGTTCCTGATTACGATTTTCTGCAGAATCTCTTATTTTTGACAGAGTGGAAATTTTAGCTTTATAGGATATTGTTTTTGAAATATTGAGAATTGCCCCAAAGCCAATTTGGATAAGGCAGAATAATAACACTAGCGTCAAGAAAGAATAATAAAAACCGGTTTTATTTTTCTTAATCCGTTGGTTAGAAGATGTAATAACTTCTTCGTGCATATTATTCTGTTCGGAATTTTCAGCCATAAAACCTCACAACAAAATTATAAACAAAATACTTTATTAAAACAATTAATTTAGTATAAATTTACAATTTAAACTTAGTTGAAAAAGAAAATTCTGTTTTCGGTGTTGTATTGTCTGCATAAATAGTTTGTTTAGCTCCAAGTTCGAGGCGCATTCTGTCTGAATCTTTTTTCCCGAGCGGGTTAAATGAAAAAATTAGTGCTCCTGATTTCCTGTTTCTAGTAATATCGGCTTTATATTCATTTTTTATTGACATAAAGTTATTTAATTTAAATTCTGGAGCAACAGAAATTGTATCATAGTACTGACTGTAGAGTGTATTCAAATTTTTTTTGTAAGTTGTACTTAGTGCAAATTTGTTTTTTTCATATTTTGTAAACAGACCTGCTTCAGATTCAAGCATTGCAATACTGTCAACTTCATCTCCATAGAGAGCGCCGAATGTAAAATTCCCTTTGGAGCTTGATGCATTTACTGATTTCGGGGCAATCGTATATTCCGAATCCGTGTATTTAGTCATTTTATTTTTTTTAGTTGCAGGTATTAGGTTTAGTCCTTCAGAGCCTGTAATTTTTTGTGGAACTTTTAAATTTAATACAAAATTGTTATTATCATCTTTCAAATAAATTTCTTCTGAATCTTCTAAATATTCAGCATACCCTTTCAGTACGGTTGCGCCAAGAACAGTCTCATCATCAGCTTCATATTTCATGTTAAGCAATATTTCATCTTCGCTTTTTTCATTGTTTGAATTATTGTTTATGTACTTTTGTTCATCCTCTTTTTGTTGTGTTTGGTCAGGTTTTTCATCCGGTATTGTGTATATAAAAATATTAGGCAGAGGGTTATTTGTGCTTGTAGAAGGCGGCATTTTCTTATTTGAACTGAATGCCGGAATTTGTAATAACATTAAAGTTAATAAAACAAGTAAAGCCTTCTTCATATAAATATTTTAAAACTTTATGGGAGTTAGTCAAATTATAAACAAATTTTATTTCTTTTCATCATCTTCAAGGTTGTCAAGGGCATATTCGCAGCACTGACGTACAAGGCTGTTAAGAGAAACTCCTTTATTTTGTGCGACTGTATAAAGCCGTTCTACAAGTTCTAACGGCAATCTGAATGTTTTGTTAGTCATTTCTTCTTTTTCAACTCTAAACATAATTAATAATATACATTATTTTACACTTGTTTTATACTCCATGGAGCAATGCAGCCAATAACAAATATCACTATAATAAGGGTGTAGAGCCTTATATGCATAATTGGGACGGAACTGAAGAAATGCTGCGCAATAACAACTCTCTCGGGTGTAAAGAAGATGTAAGCAATGAAAGAGCTTACTGTACGGCATTAATTCAAATGAACGGCTGGAAAATTCCTAAAGATTATCCTCTCAGATTTTAGTATTAATAAATTTAAATAAGTCTTGATATCAATTTATGCCTGTGCTATCCTTTTTATGCTGATTTATAAATAAGAAAGAAGGAAAAAATGACAGACGTAAGAGTCAGAATTGCTCCGTCACCGAGCGGAAATTTACACATAGGTACTGCAAGAACAGCGTTATTTAACTACTTGTTCGCTAAAAAAAATAACGGAAAATTTGTTTTAAGAATTGAAGATACTGATGCTGAACGTACAAGTCAGGCTTATATTGATAATATTTTTGACAGCTTAAAGGCATTAGGTTTAAACTGGGACGAAGGGCCTGATGTCGGAGGTCCGTACGGTCCTTATACACAGTCTGAAAGATTTGATATTTACCCTGAATATGCTCAAATTCTTCTAGATAAAGGTTTTGCATACGAATGCTACTGCACCCCTGAAGAACTAGAAGCAGAAAAAAAACAGGCTGCTGCAAATAAAAAACCTTATGTTTATACAAAAAAATGTTTGAATTTGACAGAAGAAGAAAAGGCAAAACTTAGAGCAGAAGGCAGAAAACCCGCAATCAGATTTAATATTGAAAAGGCTCAAAAGGCTTTTCATAATTCTTCAATGTTAAATTTTAATGATATGGTTAAAGGCGAACTACATGTTGATACAAATCTTCTCGGTGACTTTGTAATTATGAAATCTAACGGAACTCCGACATACAACTTTGCTGTTGTAATTGATGATATGCTTATGAAAATTTCGCATGTTATCAGAGGAGAAGACCATATTTCAAATACTTTCAAACAAATTTTAATATTTGAAGCTTTGGGTGCGGAAGTCCCGAAATTCGGACATCTCGGTATGATTTTGGCACCTGACAGAAGCAAACTTTCAAAACGCCACGGTGCAACTGCTGTTTCCGAATTCGTTGAAAAAGGTTATTTGACAGACGCGCTGATAAACTTTGTCGCACTTCTGGGGTGGTCACCGTCTGACGGTCAGGAAATCAAGTCGTTGGATGAAATCGCTCAGGATTTCAGAATTAATGAAATTTCATCTTCAAATTCAATTTTTGAATACGATAAATTAAACTGGATGAACAGCCATTATATCAAGATGCTTTCTATTTCTGAATTGAAGGAAAGGTTGAAACCGTATTTGACAAAATATGATTTAAGTGAGTTGACTGATGCTCAATATACGCGTATGGTTGAGATAACTTATGAACCGTTGACCCTATTGTCTGATATTACAGATGCTGTTCCTTATTTCTTCGGTCAAAATGTGGAAATTGATGATAAAGCCCGTGAAACTCTTGATAGTGAAGTTTCGCAGGATGTTTTGAAAACATTTATGGAACAGGCAAAGGATTGGGAATGGACTGAAGAAAATCTCCATGAAAAACTGGAAGCTTTCAGGGCTTATTACAAAGAAAAAGGAATTAAGCCTAAAGTTACAATGTGGGCTATCAGGGCTGCTGTAACAGGCAGACTGTGCGGAGCCGATATGACCGCAATTCTTGCGATTATCGGCAAAGAAAAAACTTTCTGCCGTGTAAAAGCCGTAATGAAGCAGACTGTGTAAACTTTATAAAAATTTTATAAATTAAATAAGCGGTTTTGATTAAAATTCGGAGCCGCTTTTGATTTTTAATATAAATTAATAAATAAAATGTTTTTTTTTAAGATAAAATATTTTTTTGCCGTAAAAATGAATATATATGTATTGTTTATAGAATATTTTTGGGGATTAATAATGATTGAAATATACATAACATCAAGCGAGATCAAAAAATATATTTTTATGATAGTTTTGTTTAATGCAATTTTTCCGCGGATACTTGAGCAGAGCGGAATAATGATTAATATTGCTGATAATAATGACAGTTCAAACGTTCAGCGCCTGCCTTATGAAAATTTTATCGATATCTACGATCATTACGGATTAAACCGGATTGCGGAATAAATTTTCGTGTTACAATTCTTCTATGGAAGAATTTACTCATTATACGGTAATGAAGTATGAAGCAGTCGACGCACTTGAATGTCAGTCAGGCAAAATTTATGTTGACTGTACTTTAGGCGGGGGCGGGCATTCAGAACTTATTTTACAGAGAATTCTGCCTGACGGGCGTTTGATTGCTTTTGACGTTGATGAGGATGCGATAGAAGCATCTTCTGAACGCCTAAAAGATTACAAAAACTTAACAATAGTAAAAGATTCTTATACAAATATTAAAAAAGTTTTACAAAATCTCGGGATTGAAAGAATTACAGGCGGTGTATTGTTTGATCTCGGGGCTTCTTATCATCAATTCCACAAGGGGGAACGCGGGTTTTCTTTTTCAAAGGAGGCGCCTCTTGATATGAGATTTAATCAGGATGCGGAATTTTCTGCCTATGATGTGGTAAATAGCTACAGCGAAGCTGATTTGGTCAGAATTTTTTCAGAATACGGAGAAGAAAGATTTTCAAAAAGAATTGCAAAAAAAATTGTTGAGCAAAGAAAGGTGAAAAAGCTTGAAACAACAACGGAACTGGCGGATTTAATCGTAAGCTGCACCCCGCATATAAAATCATCTATACATCCTGCTACACGCGTATTTCAAGCAATCAGAATTGAAGTAAATCATGAGTTAACAAATGTAAAAAATACTCTGAATGATGTGTTGGATTTACTCGACTTTGGTGCTATAATAAGTGTAATAAGTTTTCATTCCTTAGAGGATAGGTTAGTGAAACACTTATTCAAATATCACTCGCAGAGGTGTCATTGCGATAAAACTCAGATGATTTGCAAGTGTCCGCCTCCGGTTTTGGAACCGGTTAATAAAAAACCGATTACGGCAAGTGATGAGGAGATATCAATAAATCCTCCTTCCAGAAGCGCAAAGTTAAGAGTAGCAAGGTGTATAAGGCTTTAGAGGAGCAGGATAATTCAGTTGGGGTAGAAACTTGAATACAGTAAGAGTAAGAACAGTATCAATTCAGGAAAGTTATTCAAATCAATCATACGTAAACAATCCGATAACAGAAGAAAATCAGGTTATTGAAGGTTATTTTCAGAAAGAGATTTCTCAAAAAGCGATGGCTATAAGAAAAGTAAATAAAACTTTATGTGGTTTGCTCGGTATTGCAGTGCTTATTGCATTTGTAAGCTATTACTTTTCTATGTCTAATGAACTTACTCTGAATAAACTCAGCCGTCAGATAACTACTCTTAACGATGAAAATGCTGAGCTGCAAAATCAGTTAGACAGATTAAAATCCTTTAATAATGTAGACAGCAAAATGATGCAGTATAATATGCTTCAGAAAGCTTCTAAAGTTATTGAAGTTCAGGCTGTTGCATCACCGGTTTCGGTTGATAAAAAAACTCAAAAAACTGCATCATTTAACTGGGCTATCGGTTATTAATTTATGGAAAATATAATCCTCTGGGCTGTTCCGTTTATTTGTTTTATTATTTTGGTTTCAATCCAGTTTATTTCAACAAAGCCAAATGGCGGGATAATTAAGAAGTATGGAAAGCCAATAAAGTACTTTTCAAACAGAAAGTGTTGGAATACGGTTCCAATTCGCGGGACATCCATAGGAATATATATTTATTCTAATTTTATAATTCTTTTAGACAATGGGCAAGAATATTTTCTGGATAAAACATTTAAAAATTTTAAAATGTATGGAAGTATTCTTGTAAAAATATTTGAAATAGATATTGGGAATTCAAAAACACTGCAAATCAAGATAAGTTTGCAGCAAGAAAAGTTACTAAAAGAATTCTTTGGAATATAGATTTCAAATGTTTAACTAAAGTATGAGATTTCCCATACTAAAGTATGAATTTTTGTAAAATTCATTAAAGTTTTTTCCGGGTTATGCCGTATAAGAATTTGAAGGCATGTATAGTAAGGAAAATTTTTAATGAAAAAAGAAGAGAAAAATAACGGAGTTTCACTTTTTTCCCAGTCTGAATATTTGATAGACAAGGATCCTATTGAAGAAATTTTCGCTCTTAATTTAGGTGATTTTATTGCAGAAAATCTTATTTCTGAAGATCTGGCAAAGAAAATTGCGTCTAATGTAAAAGATAAAAAAGCCGGTCTGATTAATCAGTTGAAAGAATTGATTTCAATATATTCAATGAATAATACATTATGTGTGTTGAGCTTTGATAACAGTGAAAAACAGGCTATATTTACCTCGATTGCACAATCTGTCCGACAGATGCTTGAGGTTAAAGCATGCCATATTTATCTGGAAAAAGATGGTAAATTAGAGTTGGCTGGAACAACGACTAACGCGCTTGAATGTTATGAAATAGACGAAAATTCTGTTGCAGGCAAAGCTTTTTTGACAGGGGAAACAGTTTTTTCAGATGTGATAGCTGTTCCGATGCACTGTAATATAAATTCTCTCGGTGTTATTGTTATAGAAAATGACCCTGCAAAAGAAATTAACGAAGAATATATAGAACTTGTTGAAAGCATTGCAGTTCTTTTTGCAACGTCAATTACTTTGCAGAGAAATATTGATGAAGCAAATAAGCTTATTGCGGATGAACATTCAACAGTTGGCGATTTGCAGCATATAAGAGCTGAATTAACAGCGTTAATAGGCGACTTATGCGATTATCAGCAGAGTTTTGTCCAGCATCTTGCAAATGCTGTTGATACAAAAGGCGGATATAAAGTAGCGCATTCACAGAATACTGCAAATCTTGCAAGACAAATTTGCAGACAGCTCGGGCTTAATGAAAAAACTACAGATTTAATTTATTATGCAGGGCTGCTTCAAAATATCGGCAAAATTGCACTTCCTGAAAAGATGTTTACATCATCCGGCAAACTTTCATCTGAGGAATTAAAGAAAATTCAGGAACATTCAAATGTCGGTGTACATTTCTTGATGAATATAAATTTCTTATCGGAAGTTGTTCCTTACATAACTTATCAAAAAGAAAGATACGACGGCTCAGGAACTCCCGAGGGCTTAAAAGGTCAGTCAATCCCGTTCGGTTCAAGAATTATCGCTGTTGCCGACGCATACTGTGCCATGACATCCGACAGACCCTACAGAAAAGCTATGCCGGTTGAAAAAGCTGTTGAAATAATGAAAGAGGAAGCCGGTACAAAATGGGATCCGGTTGTTGTTGAAGCATTAAGCGAGGCCGTAAATAAATAAACCGGCTGATATCATATAAAAAAAGAATCGTTTATAATTAAGCGGTTCTTTTTTATTTTAGTTATTTTCCTCTCTCTTTGTGAGAGGGAGCAGTTGTGCGAACGAAGTGAGCTTACAAATGCGGGAGAGGGCTTATTTATTACTAAATTACAAAAAATGTATATGTAACAATCATAAATCCTACCGATTATTCAAACCGGCAGGATTTAATTTTGTTTGAGTCTATTGAACAATACTGAAAGAAACAATTTTATCTATTGCAATATTCAACCAGTCATATTTAAAGCATACATAGTCATTACAATCACATTTATCATCATCGCATGTACAGTAATCTGAAAGTCTACATACCATAGCATTTTCAATAGTTATAAAGTCATCATGACATTCTTCGCATTTTCCTTCGGGTTGATAAAGATTCCCGTCAATTTTAAGGTGACCAGTAAAAATTGTTATTTTATCTGACCCGCTGTCTTCAATAATCTTACCGATAGATTTCAATAAATTTTTAGACATAAAATACTCCTTTACATTATACATAAATAATATAAAGGATTTTTCTTTAATTAGAATTACACAGCCGGATACTTTAAGGTCTAAATCCTGTAACTTTTGCTGCTATTTTTTTATAGTCTGGAAGTTTGTCCATTGTGAGAATATACAAAGAAGGAGATGCACCGCCTGAAACATTTGGATACATATTTGCATCATCACATCCGTCCTGGAGATAATTTTCCATAGAACAGAGACCTTTTGTCACTTGATCTGGAAAAGTTCCGCTAACAAAAGGGAAAACATCTTTCTGGGTTTTAATGCAGATTTGAGTTAGTTCTGCATCAATATCACCGCAACCGACAGTAAACGTATGAACATCTTTCCCTATTCTGTTAGGCCCTTTTCTCCCATTAGTGTCAACAAATACCTTAAATGCGTTAGGGTCAACATCAACATTTAACACCATACCGTCTGGAAGGCCGTAAAAGCAGCCTATACCTGTTTTATTAACCATTCCATATCCATTGCTTATTTCTTCTCCATAGTAATTATAACTTTTGTCAGGAACCCAGCTACCTGCAGATGCTCCGTCAGGAGCCATCTCTACATATTTCATTTTTTTTTTGCGACTTCGGCAAATGCATCACAATTGTTGTCGCCGTATCCGAGACTTTCAATACAGCTAGCAACATCAATCCCTTCACATCCCTGGTCAGCCTTAAACAGAATTATTGCATTTGAAAAATTGGAATATAATTTTTTAAATGCAACAACATACTGTTTGTTCCTGTGATCGTTAATAACTGAAGGTAGTGTCATGGCGGCAACTACACCTATAACTCCAATAGTAATTAAAACTTCTGCAAGCGTAAATGCTTGTATTTTTTTTGAATAATCCAGCCTCACATAAAATTACAGTTTTTCAAGAGAAAATAGAAAATTTTGTCTTGAAAAAATTTAGTAACTTTTTCTGTAGAACGCCGGCGTAAGTTGTGACGACCATAGTTATGACAAAATAAAGATATGTTGTCTGAATCGGGTTATAAATCCAGTAAATATCGTGGTTTGCACGCTCTGTTATTGGAATTCCGTTTATATTAAGAAAAATTGCTGTAATTATATACATTACAAGTAGGTGATTTGCCATAATGTGATAGGTTACATTGCCCATCTCCTGAATAAATTTTATATCTTTTACGTACGGATAAAGAATTTTTACTGTAAATAACGATGCCCAGATACCTGTCAATGCTGTGATTATAGGAACTATCAGCTGATCATCAAATCTTGCCCATACAAGCACATAACTTAAGCCAATTCCGTGTTCTGGGTCATAGTCTCTGTTAAACATCCACAAGATTGATTGCAGAACGAACACAGCTCCAAACCATTTTGGTGTAAAAATATTGTAATTATCTTTTATATAATGGGTGTAAAAATAACCCAGGTAAACAAAAAACATAGAAAACATGGTCCGTATGACAATAAGCATTATAGGGGTAACTGCAAAGCATTTTGAAAACGGGATTGCAAGAAGCCCGAGCAGCACAAAAAATCCCAGATGAGTAAATCTATTTTTAGAAATAGAATTTAATGCTCTGAAAATGAATAAAAATGTTATCATTGTCATAAACAGCTGCGTCACAAACCATAGTGGACACGACAGGTCAAACTGATGACCGTTTAAAAATGGAGTAATAAAAAAGTTTTTAAAGCTTATCGGCATTCCCCAGAATTTTCCTGTAAGTTTTGCTATCAAAATTGTAACCAGCATATAAAACAGATTGTACCAGAAATAAGGCACTAGAAGACTTTTTATTCTTCTCTCGACAAATGTTACAATATCTGTCAAATACCTATCCTTAAACAAACAGCCGGATATAAAGAAAAACAAGGCAAGCTGAAAAGAATAAGGCGTGAAAATTCCTAAAAGCGAAAATTCCAGATGGCCTGATACTACAAGTAAAATTGCTAGAGCCTTTAAAACATTTATTTCATTTGAAAAAACTTTATCCATACAAAAAATGATAACATAAAAATTTTGATATATAATAGATCAAAAAGGAAAATTCATGACAATTCTGGTTTTAGGCGGAGCAGGCTATATAGGTTCACACACTGTTTATGAACTCATTGATAACGGTGAAGAAATTGCTGTTGTCGATAATCTTCAAACAGGCCATGAAGAAGCAATTCATCCAAAAGCAAGATTTTATAAAGGTGATATAAGAGATAATAACTTTCTTGATGAAGTTTTTAAAAAAGAGAAAATTGATGCTGTAATTCATTTTGCTGCCTGTTCAATTGTAGCAGAAAGCATGAACAACCCTTTAAAATATTATGACAATAACATTTGCGGTACAAAAATTTTACTGGAATCAATGATTGCAAACGGAGTTGACAAAATAGTGTTTTCCTCAACAGCTGCCGTTTATGGAGAACCCGAAAGAATACCCATAATTGAAACTGATAGAACTGAACCTGCAAATACTTATGGTGAAACTAAACTTTCTATGGAAAAAATGTTTAAATGGGTTGAGAAAGCACACAATATCCGCTTTGTTTCATTAAGATATTTTAATGCCTGCGGTGCTCATGTTTCAGGTAAAATAGGTGAAGACCATTCACCAGAAACACATTTAATCCCTTTAATTTTACAAGTTCCTAATGGAAAACGGAAATTTATTTCAATTTTCGGAGATGATTATGATACAAAAGACGGAACTTGTATTAGAGATTACATTCATGTTACAGATCTTGCAAGAGCACATATTCTTGCTGTTAAATATCTTCAAAATAGCGGGCAAAGTGATATATTTAACCTAGGGAATGGTGTCGGTTTTACGGTAAAAGAAGTTATCGATACGGCGAGAAAAGTTACCGGCCATACTATTCCATCTCATATTTCACCTAAAAGGGCCGGCGATCCGGCCAAACTCATAGCTTCTAGTGAAAAAGCAAGGCAAATTCTGGGCTGGAAACCTCAGCATGATTCACTTGAAGAAATAATTTCATCTGCGTGGATGTGGCACAAAAATTATCCGGACGGTTTTAAAAAGTCAACTTAAAAGAAGCAATATCCTTTATATATGAATTAATAAGCAATTTAAAGATCTCACACCACTCAACCTGGCATAAACCTGTCCGGTTAAATATGATGTAGAGCAGTCTATAACCCATATTCTGGCAATAGCACCCAATAAAGTCATTTTTAAGCTATATCTTCATAAGCGGCAGGATTATTCAAAAGGTCATAGTTAATCTCATTTTCATTATCAGCTATAGCTGCAACAACAACTGCATCAGATGCAACATTGACAAGTGTTCTCATCATATCTGTGACCCTTTCTATA
Source organism: Candidatus Gastranaerophilales bacterium (assembly GCA_944326015.1). Taxonomy (GTDB): domain Bacteria; phylum Cyanobacteriota; class Vampirovibrionia; order Gastranaerophilales; family Gastranaerophilaceae; genus Stercorousia. The sequence continues at coordinate 4,156 of CALVCJ010000014.1, read as the reverse complement.
GTGAACAAGAAAGCAAAACCTGCAACAAGTTGTTCAGGACTTAGTCCCATGCCGTTAAGAATTAGAGCGATTGTAATTAGACCAGCTCCTGGAATTCCTGCACAGGTTGAAGATGCTATAATTGCAAGTAAAGCAATTTCAATAATTAAAAACGGTGTTAATGCAACCCCGTATGCCTGTGCTAAGAATATAACGGCAACAGTTTGTAAAAGTGCTGTCCCATCCATATTTAATGTCGCTCCCAAAGGCAAAACGAAACTTGATATTTTATGAGATATACCGCGTTTTTCACAACATGCAATAGTTAAAGGCAGAGTAGCAGACGAACTTGCTGTTCCAAATGCCACCATAAGTGCTTCGGCTACTGCGGAATAAAGCAGTATAATATTTACTTTTGAGAAAAACTTAAGGAATAAGGGATAAACAACACACAATTGAAGGATGAAACCCAATAACAATACGAAAAGATATTTTGAAATACTTGTGAAGATATCTATTCCAAAACTGGAAACAGCACTTGCTGTCAATGCAAATACACCCGGAGCAGCAAAATACATTATCCAATCGGTTATTTTCATTGTGGCTGCGAAAACTGATTCAAAAAATGATACAATAGGTCTGTTAACATCCCCCACTTTTGCCAGAGCAACTGCAAAGATCAGTACAAATACTATAATTGGCACCATATCGCCGGCGGCAAAGGAATGTATGGGGTTACTTGGAATAAAGCCAAGAAATATATTTAAAATATTACCCTGCTGCTGTGCCATGGCTGCAGATACGGATGCCTGAACTTCGCTTGCGGCATTTTCTGTTATATAATGTGCGGCACCTATACCTGGTTTAAAGATTAAGGCAAGCGCTATTCCTATAACAACTGCAACAGTTGTGATTATTCCATAGTAAGCAACCATTTTAGTTCCGAATTTCCCGAGTTGTTTACTGTCCCCGATACTTGTAATACCTATAATTATTGCAGACACTACAAGAGGGATTACAACCATTTGGATTAATCTTATAAATACTTGCCCAATAAAAGTTAACAATGTGGATACTACTGGATATTCATGTCCATGTAAAAATATACCAAGAATAATGCCAAGAATAATGCCCGAAAATATATGCCAGTTGCGTTTAAGTCCAAGACCTAACGCGATTAGAATCTGCACGTGTAATTTCATAAAAACCTCTTTCAATAACGTTACCAGAAAATTATACAACTTATTATTTAAAATTTCAAATATTTTCTATAAAAATACTAATTTTGAGGGATAATAAACTATTGTAATTGCGCATTATCACAGTAAGAAGTAAGTTTAATATAAGATAAATCAAAAAATATCTGAATAAAAAAATCGGGATGACAAGATTCGAACTTGCGACCCCCGCGACCCGAACACGGTGCGCTACCAGGCTGCGCTACATCCCGATAATTGATTTGATTATTATTTATTATATTTTTGAAAAAATCGGAACGACAGGATTTGAACCTGCGACCTCTACCACCCCAAGGTAGCACGCTACCAAGCTGCGCCACGTCCCGTTTTGTTTTTTTATTTTCAATTTGCGACTCTATTATTATAACAGCTCAAAATTTTTTGTAAATTATAAATTGCATTTTTTTTAGAAAAATGTTAATATTATTTTATGATTTTAAATGACTATAGAAAAAAATTTTTTTTAAATTCTCAGTATTGTACTTTTTTTAATATCAGTAACTCAACTGTTCTTGTAGGGATTTTGAGGAATATTGGTTATAGATATTCAGCCGTGCTGCCCGATGAAAAATTGAAGCATATAAATAAAAATTATAGAAAATTTAATGCGTTACTGAATTCTCTTATAGCTTTAGAAATTATTGCATATATTTATTTTGTAGTTTTTCCTTACTATATTCAATTAATGAAATTCCCATATTATGCTGTAATTCTATTGCTTTCATTAATCCCGATTGCTGCTTTATATTTGACATACTGGGGTGTTAATTTGATTTATGAAAAGTATTTAACAAAATATGTAGGAACTTTTCAGAAAATAAAATTTAAGCCTGATATTAAAAATGTTGATGAAAAAGCTTTTCGAGAGTATTTAAAAACTCCGAAAACGAGTGTTTATTTTGCAGCTGTTCTTACTGTTATTTTTTGCGGTTATGTACTTACTCCGTTTATAATAAAAAATTTAAGCAATGCTAAAAAATTTAATGATGTTATTAAAATCTCGGATATATATTTAACGTTAGTGCCAATTGCTTCAGATATTTATGCACAGAGAGCATACGCTGAATATAACCTAAAACAGTATAAAGAGGCTGTATTTGATTATGAAAAAGCTAATGAATACAGCTTATCCGACAATTTCTCAAATGATATTTTGGGAGTGAAAACTTATTTTCTGCCATTTAAAGATATGGTTGCAGAGTTTGATAAAGCTATTAATAATGAGAAAGAAAAACCGATTAAGTATCTATTAATCAGTGAAAAAGCTGCTTATTTATTAAAAAATAACGATTACAAATCTGCTTATTCAATTTTAGATAAGCTTGTAAAAATTTATGATAAAAGAGAAAAAGTGTATTTTTCTCCGGCTGTTGTCCACTATAACAGAGGAAAAGCAAGACTTGCTCTCGGAGATAAGTCAGGTGCGGAGTTTGATTTTAGAATTGCCCGAAATATGTGTCCTGAATGCAAATTCAATTATGAAACAAGATTGATACAAAAACCTTGAATTAACCGGTTAAGGTATTGAGTTTTTACTTATTTTAATGTATCCTCTTTACCAAAGAGGAGAAACAGATGCTTATTTTAGAAGATTTAAAAGAAATTAATAATGTGATTAAGGATTTAGCAGAGTTTGTTCAGAATGATGAGACTGTAAAACCTGATTTTGAAGAATATTTAAAAACTATAGCACAGAGCGGTATGAATTTTCAGTCAGCCTGTTTTAATTATATTTTTGAAAGAAAGCTTGATAATAAAAGTATTTTATCGTTGTTTCTGGAAAATACAAAAAAACTTTCTGCATCATCAAAAAAGATTATAAAAGCTTTGATGAATTCCATATCTTCTATATTTGAGGTTAAACGGGTTTTACAAAATGGTTTTGATTTAAATAATATAATTAATGAAAAGAAATACAGTGTTGTTTCTCTTGTTAAAATGACTACATTTAAAGGTATAGGAAATGGTCAATATGTTGTTGCTAGAATTTTTCAATTTGAAAGTTACTATTACCTTCTTGAGATATCAGGAGTTTTACCATCATCAAGGCGAGACGACGCATTAAGATATTCGGTTGCTAAAATTATTCAAAATCCCGAACTTGTATATTTTGATAATCCGGATAAACAAAAGGAAATTGAAGAAAATATTAAAGAAATTTATTCTAAATTTATAGACTTTTTTGGAACTGATGAAGTTGTAACAACAAATAAATTTGCAGATGATTTGATAGGTGCATTTAATGATTTCACCGAGGGTGGTGAAAAGATTGATTATCAGGATAAAATTCAACTTCCTGAGACCTACAAATTTTTTGATGTTTCGGAGTTTAATAATTCTTATGATAATTTTTTGGAAAACTCTCTTGGCGGTTTTTCTTCACACAAAGAAGTCTATGATGTTGGTATAGTTTTTGATAAAGAACTGGGATTATATGCTGTTCCGTTTTTTGAAACATTTAATAAGGTTTTTGATAATCCCGATAATGTTGAGAATGCAAAAGCTTGTATAGAATTCTTTTTGAATAATGACAAATTTTCGGCTAACTTAATAAAAAGAGTTGCTGATAAGCATGACAATTTTATGGAAATCGTTAACAAGTTTTTGGGAACAAATTACACATTTGATGAGCTTATTCAGCATTATAAATCTAGATATCTTGAAAATAAAATATATTCATCAACTACTGTTTTGTATAAATCAAAGGCATTTTCCAAGACTCTGGGAATAATTGAGGAAGATCTTGAAAAGCCTTCTCTTGAAGGGATTGATTTAAGTAAAATAGGAAGAAATGATCCTTGTCCTTGCGGAAGCGGTAAAAAGTTCAAAAAATGCTGCGGAGTAAATCTGTAACAAGTTTTATAATCTTATAGGGTAGTCTTTGGGTATTTTCCAGCCTTCATATTGAATGAGTTTTGTGCAGAAATTGTGATACTTAC
>CALVCJ010000013.1 GCA_944326015.1 Candidatus Gastranaerophilales bacterium | reverse complement strand
TTCTCTATACAACATTTTTCATCCTCCTAAATATTCTTTACGTTTTCATTATTTACGATTTTTGGATATTTGTCAAGCCAGTCCTTAATGACAAATAAAATCTTATTTTTGAAGGTTATAAAATTTCATGTATTTAAAGGATAAAATCTTCCAAAATATAGTTTATTCTAATAATGTACATCAAAGGCATGCCAAAAAGTATACAAGGCATGGTGTAAAAGGGACAATATTACAAAATATTAACCAAACTTGAAGAAATGTAAAAACCGCTCAAACCATGATGTCATCATGGTTTGAGCAGGAAAAAATATCCACGGGAAGAGGTTAGAAATAAAAAAGTTGTCCATACATGATGTATAGAGTACAATTAATACTATATTCAACTTCTTGTAGAGGTAGGATGATTATTAATGCAGAACAGAGTTAGACAAAATCTTTTACAAATACAGGAAGACATCGCACCTTATAAACCAAATATAATCGCAGTTACAAAGTATTTTGACGAAAGTGCTATAATTGATGCATATAATGCAGGATTAAGAGATTTCGCAGAATCAAGGGTGATCGAAGCTGTGAAGAAGATTCAATGTCTTCCTTCTGAAATTCGAGAAAATTCAAGATTTCACTTTATAGGACACCTTCAAACAAACAAGGTGAAAAAAGTTGTAAAGTATTTCGATTATATCCATTCTGTTGATTCGGTTAAACTTGCTGAAGTAATATCCACTGAAGCCCAAAATATCGGAAAAATTCAGAACATTCTTCTTGAAATAAATATTTCCGGTGAAGAACGGAAATACGGTTTTTCCGAAAACGAAATTTTTGAAGAATTCACCTCTATAAAACAACTTCAGCGAATTAATATTGCAGGTTTAATGTGTATGACGCCTCTTGGAGCATCTGAAAATATTCAGGACGATGTGTTTGCACAAATCTTGCAACTGAAAAAACAGCTTGAAACTGAATTTGGCTATTCTCTGAAAGAACTGTCAATGGGTATGAGTCAGGATTATAAAGAGGCAGCAAAATATGGTGCAACGATGTTAAGGATTGGTAGAAAATTATTTAATTAGAGTAAGATAAACGGAGGAAAAACGGTGGCAGTAGTAACAGACAAAATTAAATCAGTAGTGGATTTTTTAGTTAAAGGTTTTGAACCGAGAGAGACAATCTTTGATGAAATGGCTCAGGAAGCTGATGAAGATTATCAGATTCAGGATAATCTTGCAATTGATCCGGCTTATTCTTATCAGCCTGTTCAAGATAAAAAAAGTGAGTTGAAAGTGGTTAATCATCCAAACTTTAACGGCTATGAAGTAAAAGTTATGGAACCCAGAACTTTTGAAGATGCAGCAACAATTGTTCAGCATCTAAGAAACAGAAAAACAATTGTGTTAAACCTCCACCTTTTAGATAAAGAACAATCACAAAGAACTATTGACTTTGTCTGCGGTGCTGCGCACGCACTTGACGGCAAACCCCAAAAAGTCGGTGATCTTGTATTTGTATTTACACCGAGCAATGTTACTTTGTCTGTTGATGTTGCCGCTAATCAAAATAAATTTAATGACTCGCTTTGGAGAGCTCCTTTGCAGTAAATACTGTGCTCTTGGTGAGTTATAATTATGAGAAAGAGAGAGATAGTTGAATAGGAGGCATTTATTGCCTCTTTTTTTTGTAGTTGTATGATATGAAATATCATGATATAGTTTATTTGTTATGTTTATGAAAAATTTTGCAGTATGTTTTAATACTAATGTCGAACATTCAATAGAGTTAAAGAATCGACTTTTAAATATTCTTTGCGCAAGAGGTATAAATGCTGATGCATTTGCTATAGATGAATTAAAAGAAGGTTTTGACTTTGTTTTTGTAACGGGCGGTGATGGAACTATTTTAAAAACAGCCCGTTTTTATGCAAAATCGCAAACTCCGGTTTTTGGAATAAATTTAGGCAGATTAGGTTTTCTATCGCAGTCTTCAAAGGAGGATATTGAAAAATCCGTAGATAAAATCTTAAATGGAAAATTTATTGTAGAAGACAGAATAATGCTTCAATCAGGCAGCTATACGGCGTTAAATGATTTTGTATTAAAATGTTCCGCAATGGGCAGGACATCAAAATTTATTTTAAAAATTAACGGACGTCCGGTTTGTGATTATCTTGCAGACGGAGTTATAGTTTCAACTCCTACAGGTTCAACTGCTTACGGATTGTCAGCCGGCGGTCCTGTTTTAACGCCGTCTTTAAACGCATTTGTAATTGTTCCTATATGTCCGCATACTCTGACTTCTCGACCTCTTGTTATTTCTGATTCCGAAAAGATTTGTATTAGTGTTGATGAAACCAAAAAACATTGTCTTTATGCAGACGGTCAAGAATTGATACAGTTTAATAAGGAAATTAGTATTGAAAAATCTTCCTACTGCGGGAAACTTGCACTTTTGGAAAATTCGGATTTTTATTCAGTACTGCGTGATAAACTCCGCTGGGGAGCCCCCTTTAAATATAATTATTAATTTTTGTTCATAATTATTACTAAATTATTGTACTTTTTTTCTATTTAAAATACTATGTTATTATATTATTGTACACAGATAATTATATAAAATATTTATAAAGAGGTAACAAAGTGGAAAATTTCGTATCAGATATCTTTGCTAAGAAAGATGAAACAACAAGCAATGATCAAGCTCAAAGGTCTCCTGTCAATCCTACAAATATAAAAGTAATCGGTGTCGGCGGTGGCGGCGGTAATGCTGTTAACAGAATGATTAAGGCAGGACTTTCAGGTGTAGAGTTCTGGTTAATGAATACAGATTTACAAGTTCTGGAATACGGACAAACTAAAAATAGAATTCAATTAGGTGCTAAATCAACAAATGGTCTTGGTGCAGGCGGTGATCCTTCAGTTGGCGAAAAAGCAGCAGAAGAAGCACAACAAGAAATAACAGAAGCTTTAGACGGTGCTGATATGGTATTCATAACTGCCGGTATGGGCGGTGGTACCGGTACCGGTGCTGCTCCGGTTGTTGCTAAAATCGCTAAAGAATTAGGAATTTTAACTATTGCTGTTGTTACAAAACCTTTTACTTGGGAAGGACGTAAAAGACAAAATCAGGCTAATCAAGGTTTAGAAAAACTTAGAGAAGCTGTTGATGCTGTTATTGTTGTTCCTAATGATAAACTGCTTCAGGTTGTCGATAGACAAGTTTCATTAACAGAATCTTTTATTATTGTTGATGAAGTCCTGTTAAGAGGTGTTCAGGGTATATCTGATATCATTACTGTTCCCGGACTTATTAACGTTGATTTTGCTGATGTTAAATGTGTTATGCAGGCATCAGGTTCAGCGCTTATGGGTATTGGCCGCGGTCAGGGTGAAGGTAGAGCTGTTAAAGCCGCTGAAATCGCGATTAATTCACAGTTACTTGAATCCTCAATTAATGGTGCAACCGGTGTAATCGTTAATATTACCGGTGGACCGGACATGACATTACATGAAATATCGGATGCTGCTAATATTATCCATGACGCAGTTAATGAAGATGCTACTGTTATTATTGGTACTGCAGTTAATGAAAATATACAAGGAGAAATTCAAATTACTGTTATTGCAACAGGCTTTGAAATGAAAAATACAAAACCGGAAGAAAAGAAGGATGTAAAACAGTTGAGTGCATCTGACTTTTTTGCAGGTACGTTTGGTGCATCTTCTAATAATTCTGCTTCAGTATCTTCACACCCGCAGCAGACTTTAAGAAGAACTTCAATACCCGAGGTTTCTCCAGGTTTTACAAATATTGAAATTCCGGATTTCCTAAAAAAATAAAAATATTGTAATGTCAAATTTTAGCCGGGAGTAAAAGAAATAAGATAATTTTCACACTAACTCAGTTGGAAGATGAAAAAGATGAAAGAGAACTGATATTAATCGGTTCTCTTTTTTATTTTATATAGTATATTACAATTATGTTATGAAATGTAAATATGAATTGAAAATGTGCGAAACCCTTGCTGTAATTGTCAGATCAGGATAGGCAGTCTAAATAAACGGCAAATTTCCTTTAATAATTTTGTTTATATAAATATAGGGGATAATTAAAAGAAAAGGGATTTAAGTTGATGCGGGAACTAAATTTTGGTTTTAGACAAATTAATTATACAGGTGATGATTATCTGTCAGAACAGAAAAAGGAATTTGTTACAATGACAACTCAACCAAAAAGATTGAGTGAAGCAGAAAATGAAACTTTACAAAAAGGATTTACAGGAAGTAAGTATGTAAAAGTTAATAGCGACGGAATGTATGAAGTAAAATTAACAAATGAACCATCACGGTTATTTTATAGTGTCAATGATGCTTTGAAGTTTGAACTTGTAAAAACAGAGGAAAAATATAAACGCCTTGCAGCTAAAGTTAAGGAACTTGATAAATATCTAAGAGAAAATCGTTCGTTTATGTTACAAAAAGATATTAAAAAAGCTGAAGATACTATAAAACAAGGACTTGAGGTTCTTTCAACTTATAAGAAACGAATCAGTAGTTTGACATCGGAAATTGCAAAACAAACAATTGCACAGCAAGTAAAAGAAATACCGCAGGTAAAGAATTCAGTTTTGCCAAATTCACAAGTTTTCCCAATCGCTGATGGTAAATCTTATGGTAATATGTTGAATGAAAGTCCTCTTCAGGTAGGCATTCCGGGAAATACAGCCCAAGCAACAACTCATCCTGCTAAACAGGAATCCGTAAACCTGCGTGTTACTCAAGGGCATATTCTTAAAGCGACTGAGCCAATTGATCCTAAAAGTTTGCCTGTAAAAATTGCTTCATCTACAAATGTTAAGCCGAATTTTTGGACACGAATAAGAAATGCTGTAAAAGGCAAAAGGAAACCTGCATTAATCGCATCGGGGCTCGTTTTAATCGGTACAGCTATTGCAATGTTAAGTGGGAAAAAATCAAAACAGGAAAATCAACGTGTTTCGGATACTAAGTCCGAGGCATTACAGCCTGTTACTTCTAAAAAGAATGAAAATCTGGATGTAAAACCACCTGTACAAGTTTTAATTCCGTCCAAGCAGATTGAGATTACACCTGAAAGTGAGGTATATATTGTTAAAAAAGGTGATAATCTCTGGAATATAGCAAAAAGAAATTTAATAGAGAAAAATAAAGATGATAAACATTACATTCCTTCTAATAAAGAAATTCTTTCAGAAACAAAAAGAATTTTAGATAGGAACAATTTAAAATATGAAAACGATAATTATCTTGTCATAATAAAACCTGGTGACAGACTTCAATTGGCAGCATAAAGTATTGTGCGTAATAAAAAAGACCGTTTTTTTCAAGCGGTCTTTTTTTATTTGCCCTTTATTTTGTGTCAGGTGGAGCTGTTAGGCTCTTTCTTTATTTTAGCCCCAACAGTTCATACAAGCTTGTGTGACTGATGATGAGGCTATGCTCCTAGTCTTTAGCGTGACCTGCTGTTCCAAGGACATCGCGCATTTTATGCATAACCATTTCTTTAACAGCAGTTCTTCCTGGTCCCATGTATTCTCTCGGGTCGAATTTTTCAGGATGTTCAACAAAGAATTCTCTGATTGTTGAAGTCATAGCTAATCTCAAGTCTGTATCAATGTTGATTTTTGCAACACCGTGTTTAGAAGCATAGTTTAACATATCTTCTGGAACCCCCTGAGCATCAGGTAACTGACCGCCATATTTATTGCATTTAGCAACAAATTCAGCCGGTACAGATGAAGAACCATGCAATACTAACGGGAAGTCATACCCAACAGCTTCATTAACAGCTTTTTTAATTTCAGCAAGTCTTTCAAAGTCTAATTTAGCTTCGCCTTTGAATTTATAAGCACCATGAGAAGTTCCGATAGCAACAGCCAAAGAATCACATCCAGTTTCTTTAACAAATCTTGCAGCTTCTTCAGGGTCTGTGTATGTAGAATCTTTAGCGTGAACTTTAACATCATCTTCAACGCCAGCGAGTTTACCTAATTCAGCTTCAACAGAAACACCGCGCGGATGAGCGTAATCAACAACCTGTTTTGTTAATTTGATATTTTCTTCTAACGGGAATCTTGATCCGTCAATCATAACAGAAGAGAAGCCGCCGTCAATACAAGCCTTACAAATTTCAAAATCAGCACCGTGGTCTAAGTGTAAAGCGATTGGTACTGTAGTTGTAGCTAAAGCAGCTTCAACAAGTTTGATTAAGTAAGTTTGGTTAGCGTATTTTCTAGCACCTGCAGAAACCTGTAAGATAATAGGTGATTGTGTTTCTTCTGCAGCTTCTGCAATACCTTGCAGGATTTCCATGTTGTTTACATTGTAAGCTCCAATTGCATATTTTCCTGCAAGAGCTTTTTTGAACATTTCTCCAGTTCCAACTAATTTTCTTTCACTCATTTGAGTTCTCCTTCTTTTTATACATATTCGCGACAACCGTCGACATTATTTTATTGTAAAAACTCACACTACAAGCGTACAACAAACAAAAAAACGACGCAAGTGTAACAAATTGTTAATATAGTATATACTATTTTACAAATACTTAAATAACTTGCTATAATCGAATTAAAGGGAATTAATGAGTAAATTAACGGGCAAAAAAAATTTTTTACTTGCCTTGTCTTAATTAAATTAAAATGGTGAAAATTAAATAATGTGGAGTTAAAACTATGACAATCAGACCTGTAACATCTATTTTAGTGGTTAACCGTTCAAATACTGTGAATTTTGAGGGGAAAAAGAAAAATTATTCCGATAAAAGTGAATATATAATTAATCCTGGAGCTCAAAAATTAGCTATCCCTCTTGCAGCCGCAATTACAATGGCTCCATTAAATATTATTGATGGAAAAGGAGTGTATAAGAATAATTCATATATTGATAATAAAAAAATTGAGTATGTTGATGATATAAATTCTGCTGATGCAATATCTGATGATGGCGGAACAATAATTGAATCTAGAAATTTTGTATCTGATAAATATGGCCCTTATAAGGTTAACCTGATTAGTACTGATGATAATAATAAGACTTTTGAAAAGGTTGCATTTGAATCTTATAACGAGTTAGTGAAAAAGAACCTTTCAAATGATGTTAAACAGCTAGCTGTATATAATTATCAGGTAGTTTCAGATGACGGCAGTAAGAGTACTTCTTTTACGCTGAAAAACGTACTTGTTGATTCCGGAATGCAATCTGCACCTTTTACATATAATCAAAATAATATTGTAAATTATATTGAACAACTTATTGATGATCCCAGAAATAATAAGGCTGTTGAAAAGGTTGTTTATAATAGAACTATAAGACCAAGTGCGGATGGTAATTTTCAAAATGTCGGGGGTAAAGACATTATGAAAGATGCTGTACCTTTTAAACCCAACGGTAAGTTAATAGGTTTTGATGATGTAACAATGGAAAATGAACTTTTAGGAACGCTGCGCTATTATTCCTATAATGATAATGATAGCGATATTGAATTGGTTACTTACCAGAAGAAGGGTTATCCGGAACTGCGTATTTTTAATTTATATACTAATAAGCATGTATTTGAACCTTATTCAGAAATTCCTTCATCATTTGTGACAGGTATTATGGAATTGTCTGATGCTAATAGAAAGCATTATTATTTGGAAGAACCTTCACTTGTATTTGCACTGGCAGATTTGAAGGCTGAAAATCCTGAAAAATTCAAGTACGGTATAATTGGAGAATCAAATACTATAAATTACTTAATAACTCCCAAAGGTGCAATAATGCCTGTTGCTCCCGAAGAAGAATAATATAATAATTTGTATTTGTAAATATTTGTAAACATGTGAAAACATGATGAAATCTCTGGATTTTGCATGTTTTTACATGTTTATAGTACTTAAAAGCAGAGAGCTTATTATGGGATTAAAAATAGATAACAGTAACATTATAATAGAGCAGATAAGAGAAGCTCAAGCAGGCAGTGCTGGTAATGCAAATTCATCACAATCTGGAAATGTCAGCCTTTTTCAAAATAAAGATGACGCAATTAAGCAATTATGTGCTCAATTACAAATAAGTGAAGAGCAGTTGAAAGTATTAATAGACAAGTATCCTGATTTTTACAGTTTAGAACCTGCAAAACAGTCAGAGCTTGTTAAAAATAGTTTTGCTACAGAGGCCGTAGATAGTACACCCGATACAGATAATACAAATGTATCAGAGACTGTGTCTGTTTCTAAAAATAATGTTTCAAATAGCGAAACTGCAGATAGTACCAAAGTTACAGCAGAAATTGTATTTAATCATAAAGAATTTTCTAGAATGTCGGTTCAGGATAAAGCTAATATTTATGCTTTAGAACTTGCCAAAAATAAGTTTTTATATCCTCAGGATGGCTCTGAAAAGTCTATAGAGGATTGGAATTCTTTATCAGAAGAGCAAAGAAATAATCTTGTAAAAAATGAGTTAAATGCATTAATAAAAGATAATTCTAAAAAGCTATATGATAAAAAAGATATTAACACTTATTTTGACAATAAGATGTTAAAACTTCAGACTGCAAATTATTTAGAGCAAAATATAGATAATTTTGATAAACAAGATGGTAAATATATTGCTACTTCAATACATGACTATTTATTTAATCTTGATAGTGAAAAATTGTCCAAAAAGCAGAATGATTATCTTAAACAACAGTATATACTGTCAAAAGCAGTTATACAGGCATGTAAAGATAAAGGTGATACAACCTATCTAGATAATGTCGAGTATAATTTAGCAGAAGATGAAATCGCAGAAAAGTTTGATAAAAATGGTATTCTTAATGGAACTACAAGAATTGAAGTGCAGATGAAATATTTGCAGGACAAAATTGATAAAGGTATTGAACTTGATGCGTCTGAAAAAGCTGTATACAAGCGTCTGAATAAATTGGTTAATTCTGATGAAGGACGAGCTTTTTTGGATGCTGTAAAATATAAATCTACACACCCTGATGAGCAGGTCAATTACGGTCGATTAGATGCATTAAAAAATTCCGAATTCGGAAAAGATTTTGAAGCAGCTGTTAATAAAGAAGATAAAGCATTTGTTGTTCAGGCCTATTTAAAAAAGGCATCAGCTAATCTTTCCTCAGAAGAAAAAGCAAAATTAATTAATGAATTAACAATTGAATTAATGTATGATGCTGATAATACTGATATGATTGTTGATGTACATTCTGATGCAGTAGCAAATGCTGATGACAAGACTCAAACTGTTTTAGCAGAGAATAAAGAAGAAGGTCTTGCAGAATTGAACACTTTAAATGCAAATAGTTTTGAAGAAAACGGATTATCAACCTTAGCAAATACTCATGAAAAGATGATTGAGGAAGATGCTGAACGTGCTGAAATGTTGGCTTCCGGTACAATGGATAATTTAGGAAACAAAAAGTTAGAAATTGTATCAGGAATTTATTCTTCGTCAAAATCTGAAACAATTCAGCGCAAACATGCTGAAATTGCTTTAGGCTTAGAAATTAAAAGTGACGAAGATGTTAAGACCCAAAGAGCTTTGTTAGAAAATGTTAATAAAAATTCTAATCTGGAAGTCCGTAAAGATACAGGTAAAAGATTAGATGAGGCACATAAAGATAACCAGCTTCCATTAACTGAACAATTTATTAAGGATAAAGAAGTTGCTAAAGCAATGAACGCTGACGGAACGTTTACCCGTTATGATAAGGATAATAAAACTGATGCGTTCCGTATGTTCAGAACTCGTTTTGAACAAGATGATTTTATGAAAGATGAAGCCGTAAATCAGTTGAATTTGTTATCAGATAATATTAAAAAGGTTAAAGAAGCCGATATACAATTAGAAATGCATAATGATATAATGCAGTCTAAATATTCGGAAGTTCAGGAACATGCAGCTGCAAATATTAAAGATTATGACCCGACTGTTCAAGGTAAAGCATTAGAAACTGTTTATGAAACAGGGAATGCAAAAGCTATTGATACCTCAGTTGAAAGTATTGCAAATACCAGATCTGATTCTGTTATTGAACAGAATTTTCAGAAGGTAATAACTAGAGCTGTTGTTAACACCATTGACAATAATACCGGAATTCTGGATACAATTGATTTGGCATTAGACGGTTTATCTCTGCAAGAAAAGGTTTCATCAGGAGCCAAATTAACAGTTCAGGAATATGCTTCACTGACACCAGCACAAAAAAAAGAATACATTGAGAATTTATTTAAAGCTTTGTCTCCGGATGAAAAAATTAAACTTTTAAAAAGTATTTCTAATTCATCACAGAAAAGGAATATTTATAAAATGATTGCCCGTACTAATACGGATTTATTGAACAGATTAATAACAGATCCAAATATTGCTAAAACAATAAAAGATATGAATATTTCCGGCTCTGTTAATAATAAAATTGATGCTCTTGCAGAAAGAAAGCAGCATTCTGAGATTCAGTGGGCAAACTTTGTTGCAGATGAAAATAAGAATGACAATAGTAATTTTGATTATCCTCCGCGAACAGCTAACACTGTAGGATTTTCTTCGATACCTCAAAATCTGCAAAATATAGAACAAAGTTTCTTAAGAAAGGGAAAACAATTTGAATTTAATGCTTAGGTAAGAAATTTGCGGGTGTGAAAAACTGAAAGCCTCTTTTTAAGAGGCTTTTGTGTGCTTGATTTTTTGTGTTTTTTATATTTTAATATTTATACAGCGATTGAAAGATCGTCAGTTCTATAGAAAGAAGACAATTTTAAATTGCCGAAAGAGATTAAATTAGCTAAATATGCGGGTTTTTGTTACGGAGTTAAAAGAGCCGTTGAAACCGTTAAAAAGTTAAAATATGAAAATCAAGACAAAAATGTTTTTGTTTTAGGTGAGCTTATCCATAATACGCAGGTAATTGATGAGCTTGAAAAACTTGGAATTAAAACTTTAACTGAAATTCCGGAGCATGGTGAAGATATTTGTGTTATAAGGAGTCATGGAGAAAGCCCGCAGGTGATAGAAAAGATTAAACAGGCAGGTTTTGAACCTGTTGACTTAACCTGTCCTGATGTAAAAAAAGTGCAGCAGA
Organism: Candidatus Gastranaerophilales bacterium; assembly: GCA_944326015.1. GTDB lineage: Bacteria > Cyanobacteriota > Vampirovibrionia > Gastranaerophilales > Gastranaerophilaceae > Stercorousia. The sequence goes on along the minus strand of CALVCJ010000013.1, from coordinate 26,440 downwards.
AAGCGATTGAACTTGCAAAAGAGGATTATTTTGTTGTAATAGTCGGCAAGTCAGAGCATCCGGAAGTTATTGCAATCAGAGCAAATGCGGAGCTGTGGAGTGATAATGTTGTAGTTGCAGCGTCTGTTGAACAACTTAAAAAATTTGAAGCTGACATTAAAAATCATAAACGTGTCGGGGTTGTTGTTCAAACCACTCAAAGAATTTCTACCCTGAATTCAATTGTTGAATATTTGACTTCAATTGCAAAGGAAATTCATATAGCAAATACTATTTGTCAGAGTACTGCTATGCGCCAGAAAGAGGCTAAAGAACTTGCTGCGGGAAGTGATCTTGTCATTGTCGTAGGCTCAAAAAAAAGTGCTAATACAACACATTTGGCAGAAATTTTGAAAGATATAGCCAAAACTATTCATATTGAAAAAGATGATGAGCTTGATAAATATAAAGATATTATATTGCAGTCAGAAACAATAGCTGTTACTGCCGGGGCTTCTACTCCGCAAAATATTATTGAAAATGTTATACAAAAACTTAGAAAGGAAATATAAAAACATGACAACAACATTAGAAAAAACAAATTTGGACGAATTTGAAAGATTACTTGAAGAATCTTTTACAAAATCTTATTCAGTAGCCGATATCGTAGAAGGTACGGTTATAAAAAAAGAAAGCGACGGTTATTTAATCAGTGTTAGAGGTGCAAAGACTGAAGCTTTTTTATCTTTAAAGGAAGTATCATCAATTGATGGTTCGGATAATTTGGAAATAGGTGATGAAAAAGAATTTTACGTATTAAAAGAAGAAAATGATGAAGAAGGTATGGTTCTTTCTTTGAAAAGACTTGCTAATGCTCAAGCATGGGCTCAGCTTAATGATGCTAAAGTTCAGGGTGATACAATTTTAGCAAAAGTTGTATCTATTGTTAAAGGCGGTGTGTTGGTTGATGTAGCGGATTTAAAAGGGTTTATTCCGTCATCACAGCTAAGAACAGGAACTCCTTTTGATGGCTTAATTGATACAAAAATAGAGGTTAAAGTTCTTGAAGCAGATCCTAAAAAGAATAAACTTATTCTTTCACAAAGGCTTGCAGTTGCTGAACAGAGAGATCAGGTAGTTGATAATATCTTGTCCGAACTTCAGGAAGATCAAGTAGTTAAAGGTGAGGTCGTTAGAATTGCAGACTTTGGCGCATTTGTTGATATTAACGGTATTGACGGACTTCTTCCGATTTCTGAAATTTCCTGGTCAAGAATTAAACATCCGTCAGATGTTATTTCTTTAGGTGATACAATTGAAGTTAAAATAATAAAAATAGACCATGAATTAAAGAGAATTTCATTGTCTTTAAAGAGAATGGGTGAAGATCCTTGGCATCAGATTGAGGGTCAGTTTGAAGAACGGCAGGTAATTACAGGAACAGTTAATAAAGTAACCGGTTTCGGCGCATTTATTAACATTTTTCCCGGTGTTGAAGCATTATTGCCTGTTTCAGAGATGGCTGAAGAAAATGTGAATCCTTTTAATACTTTCAAAGTAGGTGACAGCGTTGAAGTTCTTATAAAGAAATTTACCCCGCAGGAACACAGAATTGCGTTGAGTATTAAAGATATTAACAAAGATGCTGAATAGTTAATTCATATTTATAGAAAAGAGACCGAACTTGAAAAGTCAGGTCTCTTTTGTTATAATAGATGTGTTACAGAAAATGATGAAGTGAAATTATGGAAAAGTTTGTTATTAAATGTGAATTCGGGGGGTGGGCACCTCGCAGCTAATCGGATGTCAGGACGACAGGCTGTTTACGGCGGGCAGAGACCGCAAATAAGTTACTTTCGTGCGAAGCACCGATAACAGCTTGCCTTCCGGGCTTCTTGACTTCCGTCAGCCAATATAGCCTGCCCTCTTGCCCTCTGAACTTCCGTTCTTCTGATAATCAGCCCCTCACCCTAGCCCGCAAGGGGAGAGGGAAAAGTTCTTTACGTTTCACCCTTCACCCTTCACTAAAAAAATGCGCCGCGTTTACCTTAGCCGAAGGTGCTACGCACGTAGCCCACTTTGACAATGTTCGTAAAGCTGCGTTTACATTGGCAGAGGTCTTAATCACTCTCGGAATTATCGGAGTTGTTGCGGCAATGACTATTCCAACTTTAATAGCAAAGCATCAGCATAAAGTACTTGAAACTGCGTTTAAAAAAGCTTATGCAAATTTATATAATGCTGTTAATTTAATGATTCAAGAAAATGGTGTTCCAAATATGGCTGGTGGCATAACAGGTGGAGTAGAGGTAGATAATTTTTATAATAGTATATATGACAAATTAATTGTTGTTAAAAATCTTGACCAAGACTATTATCAAGATGAGATTGGGTTTAAGGGATATTTTAGACAGAGTATTAAAGGGGCTATGCCGCAGCAATCGCATGGTTGGATCTTAAGAGTTTTAAGTGATTGTAGTGCAATAGGCGGCGCAAAAAATTCCGCCCGATATTATTTACGTTAGATACAAACGGCCCCGGCAAAGGTCCTAATGCATATGGACATGATATTTTTATGTTTATAATTAATTCAGAATATGCACCAAAGCTTTTGCCGGTAAAAGCAGAACATGCTCATAAAACAGATGACGAAGGAAACAAGTTTATTCCTCCAGATGGAAGCATCTATTGGGAGCTGACATATGATTGCAGTAAAAACAGTACGAAACTTTCTAACGGTTTTGGCTGCACTCCGTATGCCGTAAAAAATGTTTGTCCTGATGACAATTCAAAGACATACTGGGAGTGTCTGCCGTAATAAAAAAGGAGATTTTAAAATCTCTTTTTTTATTCTCCGAAGTAATTTTTCAAACCGACTGCAAGTTTTTTATTTTTACAGAGTTTTTTAAGTTTTGCAATAGCTCTGTTTTCGATTTGTCTTATGCGTTCTCTTGAAACTCCGTATTGAGAGCCGATTTCGTCTAACGTTTTTTTACTGCCGTTGCTGTCAAGCCCGTAGCGTAAAATAAGTACATCCCTTTCTTTAGGACTCAGCTGATTTAACATTTTTCTGATGTCATCAAACAAATTTTCCTGAGAAACTCTGCTGTCAGGAGTAATTGAATCTTCATCTACTATAAAATCTGCTATTTTAGAGGAATCTTCAGATGAATTTGCAGGTGTTTCCATACTGATTGTTGATTGGGCGGATTTAATTATCTGTGTAAGTTTATTGACTGGAACCCCCAGACGGTATGCAATTTCCTGTTTTGTCGGAGTATGACCGAGTTCAGTTGTCAAATCAATTGTTGCGCGGCGAATTTTACCAAGTGACTCAATCATATGTATAGGAAGCCTAATAATCCTTGCCTTGTCTGCAATTGCGCGTGTAATAGATTGTTGTATCCACCATGTTGCGTAAGTTGAAAATTTGTAGCCTTTTGTGTAATCAAATCTTCCGGCAGCTTTCATCAAGCCCATATTGCCTTCCTGAATTAAGTCAAGGAAGGAAAGCCCTCTGCCTATGTATTTTTTTGCAATGCTGACAACAAGTCTCAAGTTTGCATTGACTAAAAGATTTTTTGAAAAATCGTCGTGTTCTTCATATATTTTTTTTGCCAGATCGTGTTCCTGTTCGGATGAAAGAAGCGGAATTTTTCCGATTTGTTGTAAATATATTCTTACACTGTCGTCAGAACTTACGGTTGATAAATTTTCCTGAACTTTTGGGTCTTCAACGGATTCAAGAACGTCTTCATCTTCTTCCGGAATTTCAAGTTCATGAAAATTTACATCTTCATCTGAAATATCATCAGTCATTATTCCGTATTTTTCAAGCTCTTTTTTCATTTCTCTCTCCTGTGTGATGCCGCAAATGATATTTGTAGCATTTTTATTATAATTAATTTTTTAATTTTTGTCTAACAGTTTCAAAAATTATTGCGCTCAGAGCATTTGAGACGTTTAAAGAATTAAACTCTTTTAACATAGGAATTTTTACGATAAAATCTGAAGCTTTAAGAAGCGACTTTGAAACTCCTGCATGCTCAGCTCCCATTATAAGTGCAAAATTCATATTATTATAATCAACATCAAAATAATTATCTTTTGCATTTGCATCTGCTGCAACTACCCACCAGTCGGAATTTTTTAATTTTTGAACAGCATTCACAAGACTGTTTACTTTTATGATTGGGATATGATTAATAGCTCCGGCGCTTGTTTTTTCAACAGTTGCATTAACTTGGACATTGCGTCTTGAAGGTATAATAATTCCTGATACTCCGGCGCAGACACAGGTTCTGATTATTGCTCCGAGATTATGAGAATCCTCTATCCCGTCAAGGATTACAAGTGATGAATTTTCATGTTTTTCTTCTAAAAAATCATCAATATCAATATATTTTATGGGTGAAATTTGGGCAATAATCCCCTGATGATTGTATTCAGCATAAGGCTGAAACTTTTCTTTTGCTACAAATTGAAAAACAATATCACGTTCTTTTGCAAGTTCTTTTATTTTGTTTAATTTTGCATCAGAGTGGATATTTTTGGAAATTAAAATCTTATTGATTTCTCGTTCCCCACTAATTAGAGCTTCTGTTATTGCATTTTTACCAAAAATTATATTATCCATTTCCTATTCCTATTTTGAGACTTCAAGCATTCGGTTAATACATTTTAGAGCTTTTTCAGAAATTTCTTTATCAACTTCGATTTCAGGAGTTTCATTTTTCAAGGCGTAATAAATATCCAAAACGGTATTTAATTTCATGCTTTGACAAATTGAAGGTACATCATGAATGTAATAGAATTGTTTGTTTGGATTATCGCGTTTTAATCTGTCAATCACACCTTTTTCTGTTGCAACAATAAATTGTTTTTCATTGCTGTTTTTAACAAAATTCATAATTCCTGAGGTGCTACCGACATAATCTGCTCGAGAAGAAAAGTCTTCAGGACATTCAGGGTGTGCGATTACAAGTGCATTCCGATATACATATGCAGTTTCTCGTATGCTGAATGGGTCAAATTTAGCATGAACCGGGCAATAGCCGTTGTATGTTATAACTTCAACATTTCCAAGTTGTTTTTCTACCCATCTGCCGAGATTTTTATCAGGCAAAAATAACACTTTTGGAGCGTTTAAGCTTTTTACAATTTGTACAGCATTTGAACTTGTGCAACAAATATCGCATTCTGATTTAACTTCAGCTGTTGAATTTATATAGCATACTGTCGGAATATTCGGGTATTTGCTTTTAAATTCTCTTAATTGTTGTAAGTTTATCATATCAGCCATTGCGCAGCCTGCTTTAAGATTTGGCATAATAACTTTTTTATTTGGATTAAGAATTTTTGCTGTTTGAGCCATGAAATAAACTCCTGCAAAAATAATTATATCTGCATCAGTTTTTTTAGCCATTTGGCTTAAATAAAGAGAGTCTCCAACATAATCAGCGACTTGGTCTATCTCTATATTTTGGTAACAATGTGCCAGTACTACAGCATTCTTTTCTTTTTTTAGTTTATTTACTTCGGTTATGTAATTCATTGAGTCGCTCTTCCTCCATTTAGTGTAAATTTATGTTAAATTTGGAAATTTTATAAAATATATTGTATAATAAAAAAGTAAGAGAGTAAATAAATAAGAAAAAGATATTATGGATTTAAACAGTATTTTATCACAATTAGGTGTAGGTAGTAAGGATACAGTGTATTTGTCCATTACCCCTGGTGTGGGCTTGGAGCTTATCCAGCTTGATATGTCAAGCAAAAGTGTAAAAAATTATGCATATCGGCCTCTTGAATATAATGAACCTTTAAGAGAACCGGCAAGTATTGAAAGTTTTAAAAACGCCGTATCTGAACTTTTTGCGGAATTAAAAATTAACCCTAAATCAAATGTTGTATTAAACCTGCCTATGGTTATGTTCGGTAGTACAAATTTGCCGTTGTTGCTGGCAGATGATGCTGTGTCGGAAGCTTTGATATCCGAGGTTGAGCAGTCTTATATATTCAAAAGATATGAACCAGTTGTAAGCTGGGCTGATGCAAGCAACGTTCAATCCGGCGATATGAGAAAGCTTTTTTATTCTGCAGTTCAGAAAAATGTTATAGATGATATTAAAGCTGTTTTGGAAGGACTTGGCGCAACTCTTACGGGTGTCGAAATTTCTTTGACATCTCTTTTAAAGGCACTTGCGTTTTCTGGACTCGCAGCTGAGCAGATGAAAGATAATATTTCCTGGAATTTGATGCTTATAACACAGAGCGGTTATTCTATCTGCTCCATGATAGGGAAAAATATAGTTGATTTCTATGAAGAACCGCTGGCTATCAAGTCATTTGAGGGTGATGAAATTTACAATGCTATTAATGCGTCTGCTCAAATTACATTAATGAGCTATCCTGCAAATTATCTCTATATTGTATCAGAAACAGATATGGTGAGTGCTGAACTTCTTTCAAAAAGAATACAGATAGACGGTATTATAAATTTCTGGGAAAACAATAATTACAAAAAGCAAGATGCAATACCTGTAAGTCTGGAGGTTTTGGAAGAAACGGCCCATAAAATTTCTCTTGAGGCTATTGGTATAGCTACAGGGTCTGCAGTAAATTTGCCGGTGAAGTTTAATTTTCTTGCAAAATCTGCTACTGATATGAGCGATGACCCCAACGAACCTATTCATGTTGTGCTCGGTAGTAGCGAATTTGATATTTCCCCGAATGCTGCAAGAAATATTGCACTTTTAGCAGCAGCAGCTATAATTGTTCCAACTTTGGCCGCTTTTATCGGTGTGCCGATGATCGGCAAACAAAAAGAGGCTCAGTTGAATGAGGTTAATACTAAACTGGAGCAGACTAATGCTGAAATTACAAGAATGCAAGAAGAACAAAATAAAGAAAATGATTTTGACGTTAATGCTGAAATTAAAAAAGTTTTAACTAATAACCGTTCTAAATTACTGGCGTATACTGCTCTTGGTGAGGCAATTCCGGCTAAGGTCTGGGTTACATATTTTATTGCGAAAGATGATGGGAAATTCGATATTAAAGGTAATTCTTCGAACGTTGAAGATGTATATTTGTTCTACCGTAATTTGAAAGAGTCTTTAATAACTACAAAATTGAGACTGCATAAGCTTGAAATGACAACAAATTCAGTAGATGAAGCTGTCAGTATAGATCCTTCACAGCAGACTGATTATACATTTGAGATGACAAATATGACAAAATCAGAGTTGAATCCTGCTCCACCGCCAGATCCGAATGCACAGCCGCAGGCTGATCAAAATGCGCAGCAGTCAAACAAAAGCGGAGGTTTGTTGAGTAAACCGTTATTGAACTTTGGAAAAGAAAACTAGGAGTATATTGAACGTGGAAAAATATAGTATATATCTGAAAAAATTTCAAATAGCCATAGGTATTTTAGTTATAACTCTTATTATTTTTATTTTTCTTATTATAAAAATAATTCCAGAAGTTCAAAAAATTCTTAAGACTCAGGAAACTTACAAAACTCAATCCGCTTCACTTGCTGACGCTGAAAGGAAATTACAGGGCTTGAAAGACGCTGAAGCTAAAAGTAAAGCTTTAAGCGAAAGTGTAACTAAAATGTTTTTTAAACCGATTACGGACGGTTTAGATACGGAAGCGGCAATATCTGATGAGTTTGGAGAAATTTTACAGCTAATAAGAGATAATAAAATTAAAACAAGATCAATAAAATATGATTATGATCCTCAGGATGATAATTTTGTAAAGAATATACCAACAAGATATCATGTATGTAAAATTTCTGCTGAAATGATAGCTAGTTATACTGATTTTGCTAATTTTTTAAGAGAACTATACAAGCATGAACATTTTCTTGAAATTTCTCAAGTTGAAATTATCCCTTATCAGAAGAATAAACGTATTTTGCTTATAAATTTACAGATTAAGCTTTACGCCCAAAAAGACGCTGCAACACAAGCTGCAGAGGAAGCAGCAGCTGCGGCTCAGCAGCAGGCAGCTGCAAATCCTGACGGACAGGCAGCAGTTCCTTCTCCGGCTCCTGTTGATACTACAGGCGGTGTTTCACCTGAGGCTGCTCAATAAAATATTTATATTATTCAAATAATTTGTAATTTATTCCGAACAGTTTTTCTTTGTTATTTATGCAAGTTGAGCAGTATGATGTTTCAAGTGTATTGTGTCTTGCGAAATCTCTAAAATCTGAGCCGCATCTTCCGCGGTGGTCATTTGCGAGAAACGGGCAGCTGTATACACCTTTTGTTGTTAATATTCTTCCGTATTCGCAGTCAAGGCTTTCCCATTTCTGATCAGGTAATATTTCTTCAGGAGAATTTTTGTCATGCCACAGATTGATTGTAAAGTTGCTGTCACTGGCATTAAAACCATATTTCAAACAAACTTTTTTTAATTCTTGAATTAAAATTTTTTTATCTTCTTTATAGTAGTTAGTTATGCATAAAATAGGGTTAAAACCGTATTTAACAAGGCTCTTTACGGCATGTATAGTTTGTCTGTATGAGCCTCTGCCACGTATATTATCATTTTTTACCTCATCATAGTGGTCAATGCTCAATTTAAATATTATTTCGTATGAGCTTTCATCTTCTACCCGTTTTAAAAATCTTGCTTTTTTCTCATTAATGAATGTTGCATTCGTAAATATACATACATTTGAGCGTTTCAGACATGTTCTCAAGATAAGGTTAAAATCTGGATGAGTCATTGGTTCTGCACCTGTCAGGTATATACATTCTATTGATTCATTTTTAGTGTCATTAAGGGCTGATTTGACTGTATCCGGTGATATAAAATCTTTTATATTTTTGTTTAGAGGGAAATTAATATAGCAGTGTTTACAGTGCTGGTTGCAGTTTTTTTCTGTTAATTCTATAAAAAGATTGTTTAATTCTTTAAGTTGGCATACAGGTGTTTGGAAAATAGCATTTTTCATAAAAATTTGAACTCCTTTTTGATTTATAAGTATTTTATAAATCAAAAAAGCAAAATGTAATCCTCCGACAGGGTAATATGTTGTAAATTATAGAAAGATATGTTATTATATATAAAAAGCGGAGGTTTTTACTATGAATTTATTTAAAAAAGGCTTTACTCTTGCAGAGGTTCTGGTTACTCTCGGGATATTAGGTATTGTATCTGCAATGACTATGCCTACATTAGTATCAAGTCATCAAAAAAAGATTTATTCAACTCAACTTCATAAAGTATATACCGAAACATTGCAGGCTCTGACAATGGTAATGGATGAAAAAAATGCTTTAAGTTTGACAGAAGCTGGCTTAACCTCAACAGGAGCTCTGAATGATTTTATAAAAGAGCATTTTAATGTTGTTCAAACATGTACTGATAAATTAGCCCCATGTTTTGGTGATTCTTATACTTTGTTGAACGGTAATACATATAATATTGACGGGCATATTTCAACATCCCATGCTCTTGCAAGCGGGGCAGCAGTGCGTCCTTTGTATTCAAGGCAAGGTGAGAAGGTGTTTAACTTTCTCGTTGATGTGAACGGTGCTAAAAGGCCTAATCGTTTAGGTAGAGATACATTTTATATGGCTGTTTATAACAATGGTACGATAGATACATTTAAATCTGGAGCTAATCCACCGTTGACGGAAGAGCAGAGAAATTCAGCCGGTAGTGAATGGGGGCCTTTTGGTTATATGTTAAACAACAACTGGGAAATGAATTTTTAACAAAAAAGAGCTTTTTAATGCTCTTTTTTGTTACTGTTAAAATCTTGAGGTTTCTTATTTTGAAGCCACTGCCCCATAATATAATGTTCGTAACTCAGTGCGTAATTATATAAGGCATTTACAAGAACTCTTCCGCTGTCGGATTTCCCGACAATAAGATAGTCACCTGATTTGTTTTGTGCAAGCATTATTTCTTTGTGGACGATTTTGTCAACATGATTTTTCGGGTTTTTGTTGATAACAACTTTTATCCAATCACAAAGTATTTTTGTACAGGTCGATGAACCTGAAGTTATATCATTATTTCTTGTTTGCAAATATTTTGAAAATTCGTTTAATATCATTTTATTGTTCAAAAGGAGTTGTTGCCGCAAGGCAGATAATATCACTGATACCATTTTTTTGCAATTCTTTAATCATTTCTTCAAATGTCGAACCTGTTGTACATATGTCATCTATAAGAAGAACTGTTTTGCCGCAGTATGCGGATTTGTCGACTTTAAAGGCGCCTGCCAGATTCGCAAGTCTTTGTTGTCTTTTGAGTTTGTATTGCGGTTTTGTATCTTTAATTCTTTTAATAAGGTTTGTATTCAAAGTATTTGGTGTAATTTTACAAAATTCTTCTCCGACAAGATTCATGTGGTTGTATTTACGTTTTTTCTCACGGTTTGGAAATATCGGCACAGGTACGACTTCAAAATTTTTCCCGTCATTTATTTTTGAAAAATATTTAGCCATAAATTTTGCAAGGTAATATGCTAAGTCTCTCTGATTATGGTATTTCAATCCTCTTATAAGTTTTTGGATATTTTTTTCATAAATTCCAGCGCAATAAACTTTTTTACCTTCAATAATACGATTAGGTGCGGCTTTAAGGTATTCCATTTGCTCATAACATTTGGAGCACATTTTTACTGATTCTTTTGAACTTTTGCAAAAATAGCATTTTTTCTTGTATATCCAGTCCAGAAGATTTAATAAACGCTGATACATATAATAATTATACTATAAAATTATTTGAAATTATTTACATTTTGTTTTTCCGTCCCATGATAAATCAGTACAGTGTAGATAATCCATATTTCCGTTGTAGATTACCCAGGCAGTACAGCCGTAACCGTTATTTATATGTGTTGATTTAGGATTACATAGGGTGTCAAATGGTTTACTTTCTTTATAGCCTGTTTCTTCTTTAGTGCCGGCAGGTATTGCACCATATTTTGTGTAATAAAAGATGAATACGTCTTTTCCTGTAACATTTGGTCCATTTTTTCCGTTAACATCAACCATAAATTCACCGCATACATTTTGTAAAATTTTTGAAGTTCCAACCTTGGTTTCACATGTAGGTGAAAGAATTGTTGTTCCGAGAATCAACGTTCCATCTGCCAGCACCATACGTTTATTCCAGCGTGAAAATTGAGTCCCGTCAAGTGAATGTCTATCCCACGTTTCACAGGTAGAATCATATGAGCAGTATTCTGTTGATTTTATATATTTTGATAAAATTTTGAAAAACTTATCTCTTGAAGCATTAGCATCAGCTAATTCTTCATCGTCCATGCCTGTACTCGTGATATATTCGCTTAATCCCCAATTTTCAATAGAACCTTCTTCGCTAATTGCTGTGAGGATAGCTTGACTCATAACACTGCTGAATTTTTTGAGTTTCGCAGTATATTCTTTTTCTCTGTGTTTCTGGATTAAAGAAGGCATGGTCATCGCAGCCACTAGACCTATTATTGCGAGAGTTATAAGAACCTCTGCCAAAGTAAATGCAGCTTGTTTACGATGTGCATACGTTGTTATGTTTCGATTATTGTCATTGATAACTTTTTTGCGTATTTCATTATCATCTGATTTCGCTCGTTTTTTCTGTCTCTTTAGAGATTCTGAAAGTCGTTCAGAATTACTTGGCAGTTTGGGCTGAGATATTGTACCTTCTCTGATTATATATGGTGTGTAATGGTCTTGATTGTCACTCATCCTTTTATCCTTCTCTGAGAATGGAAGAATGTTTCGCATTATTTTGACGTATGTTTTGCTCCAGGAAGCATAGCAGCCATTCAGTTTTCTTTTATCAGCCTTTTCCGGACAAAATGCAAAAAGTTTATTTATATAATCCCCATTATTATCATGACGTTCCATATCACTATAATAACAAATATCAATATTTTTTTCAAGTCTGTAGTTTGTTAAAATCGAAGCTTTCCCAACTGACTGATTATGAGAAGAGCGGAAGTCCAGAGGGGCAGATGTTAGGCTATAATTGCTACCGGAAGTCAAGAAGCCCGGAAGGCAAGCTGTTATCGGAGCTTCGCACGAAAGTAACTTATTTGCGGTCTCTGGCCGCCTTAAACAGCCAGACGTTCTGACCTCCGAACCTCTGAACCTCTGAATAAAAGACTTCTTGACATCCGTTAATTTTAATTGCTTATTTTCTAATTTTTTTGCAATAAGATTGAGAACGAAGTCCCGAATGCCATTAAATCTAAAAACCTTTGTTACATCTACATCCTGTCGGGGGGGGGGCAACTGAAAGCTTCTCTATTCATCATTTTTCATCCTCCTAAATTTTTCTTATGAATTTATTATTTACGATTTTTAGAGATTTGTCAAGCCCGTTTAAGTTCATATACTCTGAATTCACTCGGTTCAAGCTTATCAAAATGTAAGGTTGATGTTTCTGTATCAAATGAAGATGAAATAAATTTATCTTCATCAATATACAATTCTTTTTGTATTGTATAATCTAACGGCAGATTAATTGTTTTGTCAAATACAGGTTTGTTATGCATTATTTCTGAATAACTGTTATTATATTCATCAAACATAGTGACACGTTCATTTGTATATTTATAATTTGAGACAACAAGATAAGCTGTTTTTTCTGGAACTTTTGAAATTATCCAGGCCGAAAATCCATCATCATCCTGAATTATTATTTGGGATTCTCCATCGGATATTATCGAATTATTCTTTACAAACATATCTATTGCGTTGAATTTTTTATAGAAATCGTAATGTTTTTCCCTCGGCATTGAAATTTCTTCACCTATAACACTTTCAATGCCGCGTTTTGTGAAACTTTCATCACCGTCTACGTATAGCATTGACCGCTGTGCAAATTTCCCGCCAGGTAAAAATTTATACTTAAACCATTTATATAATGCGCCGTTTTCTCCAAGCTGTCCGGGATACTGGTCGATACATCTGAATTCACCGTCCTGATTATTATATGTTTTGAGGATCGAAAGTTTTTCTCCATTTTTAAAGTTAACATTATAATTTGCAAGATGCTGATTGTCTTGAGTTATTTTTTCAGGAGTCTTTTCGTTTTGAGAAACAATATCATTACCCCATAAAAGATCAAAGCCCATATCTTTATGATACTCTTTTAAAAAGTCATCCCATAACATGTATTCTGCAAGGGTCGCAAAATATGGTATTTTAGCTTTCATTGTTTTATTGAGTTTGCCTAAAACAGTTCTTGGCGCCCTGTAGCTTATGGGTTGTCCGTTGCGTTCCGAAACCTTGTCTACAATATGATCAATATGGTCTACTCTGAAACCGTCAAAGTTGTATTCTTGCTGAAGATTAACCATGTAGTTTACGAAGTAATCTATCACTGCAGTGTTGTATCTACCGTTCTCAAGATAGCAGAAGTAATAAGGAGTCTGGCAGTCAAGGTTTGCAAAATTTGTGACATCTTCTCCTTTGTAATCGTAATGTTTGAAAGTGGGAAAACCGCCGCATTCACTCATTTTGTCATATACCGGAACTCCGGCAGAACACCAGGCTCCTCCAGGGGCAGGCCACAAACCTTCTTTTATTAATGCTTCTATTGTCTCAATCTGTTTGGTAATATCATTTTCTGACAGTTTTTGATTAGCTTTAAAGTCATGGATTTTTGAGATAATTTCTTTGGCTCTTTTTTGAATTTTTATCTGATTTTCTTTTTCCAGCATTACATTCGATAGTTTTTTCTTTGCTTCTTTCATTAAACTGTCAAATGTATCGTATATATTTTTGTAGTGTGAACTTAAATCACCTGTGATGCCGTTTTGTGAGTCCTTATATATATTTTTAACAAGTTCGATATCTTCATCCTCAAATGATTCTGGCATGTTTTTTGCTATTCTGTCAATTTTATCATTTAGTTCTTTATTTAAAATATTTATGTCGAACCATCTTGCAATGTCAGGATTTGCAAGGACAGCTTTTGAAAATCTGCCTGTTTGCGGCAAAATATCATAAATTACAGGATGTCCGGCAAGCTGTGCCATCATAATAAATGTTTGAACCTGCTGTTTTGCATTTAATCCTGTTATTTTTTCTATATTTTCATCAAAAAGCTTATCACTGATTTCTGAACTTTTCGGCAGGTATGCACAGCCAAATTCTCTGGGGTGAAAAGGTATAAGATAAATTGTTGTATTAAATATATTATTGTCTAAGTTTCCGGTCGGTAAAATAAGCAACTGCCTTAGCCAGTCTATAAATTTTCCGGTTTCTTTTGTTTTGTTGCCGTTTCCAAGACCTGCAAGGTTTATAAGTTTTATGTCATGGCCTTCTTTTTGAATCCAGGATGAATTTTTTACTTTATTTCTTGCCAGTACGCTGACATCTTCGTTTGAAAATGTAAAATTACCGTTATTAAATATATTATTATTAGTCCATTTTATTTCAAGTCCGAATAAAATTTCTGCTGGATTTAATTCTTCTAAAGCTTTTATATAAGGATAAGGAAGATATCCGTATTTCAAGATTAAATTTGACAGTTCTTTTTTTCTGTCGTCAGATATGCTGTTTGACGGATAAACTTTTTTAAGGCATGAATATATTTTATTTAATTCTTTTTCTTTAGGCTTTTCAGCACTGTCTTTTTCCCCGAAAATAAATTTCAGCATTTTTTCACACTCTCTATAAATATATTTATATAAACATTATAACATGATAATTATATTTTTTTATTATTTTGTATAATTTAAATATTAATTGTATTTTATACAATAATATTAGTCACATGGGTAATGGATTAATACTTATAGATATCATTAAATAAACTTGTCGATATTAATAAATAAAGTAAACAAATCTATGGAAGGGGTAAATGAAATGACACAGAAATCGGCAGAGACAAAAATAAAACCAATCAGCGTAATTATTGTGGAAGATTTTAAGCTAACACGTGTTGGGCTCAGATGTGCACTAAATGCAAACGATGATATTGATGTTGTCGCAGAGGCTGAGGATGCTGTTGAAGGTTTGAAATTAATAGAGAGATACAGACCGGATGTTATATTAATGGATTTAGGACTCCCTGGCATGAACGGTATTGAAGCTATGGTTAAATGTAAAGAGATGATGTGTGATTCAAAAATTATAGCACTAACTTCACATGACAGATGCGAAGAAGTTATTGCCGCTTTAAGTTCAGGCGCAAGTGCTTATTGTTTAAAGGATATTGATCCGAATAAACTTGCAGATGTTGTGAGAGATGTATCAACCGGTGTTTGCTGGATTGATCCGATGGTTGCGCAGATGACACTGAATGCATTACCTAAAATTGATAATATAGGATTTTTGCCGAATAAATCAAATTCAGAAGGTCGCGTGCCGTTAACAGAAAGAGAGTTTGAGGTCTTGAAGCATCTTGTGTCCGGCAAAAGCAATACTGAAATTGCAAAAGAACTTATTGTAAGTGTTCATACAGCAAAAGCTCATGTCTGTTCAATTTTACAAAAAATGTGCGTAAATGACAGAGTACAGGCAGCTGTAAAAGCTGTTAAAGAAGGTATGGTATAAAATAAGAAGCAATTTATGTATTAATGAGAGAGAATTTAAATTGAATTCTCTCTTGTTAATTATTTTATATTAAAGACGTTAATTTTTTTATAATTTCTTCTACTTTGCTTTTGAAAGTCTGATAATCCGAATTATTTTCTATTATGTAATCCCAGTCTTTGATATTATCGAGACCGGTTTCCGTAATGTCATTTTCCCCGATAAGTTCCCCTCTGGCGGCTCTTATTTCACGTGAAGCTTCTACGCGGATTGCAATTGCGCCGGCAGCTTTAAAAACTTCATATTCATGCGGAACTCTGACATCGGTAACAATAATGTTGCCTTCCTGTTCTATTATTTTTTTCAGCCAGTAATCCGGATCCTGTGCGCGCCCCCAGTTTCCGAGATTGATTAAATTCTGCCTGTATAGCGGTTTATTTTTTTCTATTTCTTCGTAAGTAAGTCCCTTTTCTTTACCGTAAGTTAATTTTATAATATCTCCCATTGCACATCTTCTGTAATCAGGCATTGCGTCAAGCATAATTTTGCCTGCTGTATCTTTACCTGAATATTGTTTCCCTGAAAAAATTATTATTTTATCTGCCATAGTTTTATCCTTTTGAAGTTTTCAATAATATTTGTATATATTTTATAATAAACTTTTTTAGAATTTGAAATTTATATCTTTTTACTAATCTAATGTTACGAAGTGTAAAGATTAAAATTGCGTAAATTTTAGATTAGCAAATTTTTATGTCTTTTTGTTTTAATATTTATGTAAAATTAGAGAAAATTTTAGAATTGAGGTTAATAATGTTAGATTCAATCTGATCAATCAGTGTAAATAAAGTACCGTTTAAGGGTTCAATTCAGGAACAAAAATCTCCAGAAAAACAGCCTGAAAAACATCGTGATAAGAGCTGGATGCTCTGGACGGGACTTGCAGCATTAGGTGCTGTTGGCGTATATTTTGCAACAAGAGGTAAAAAAGGCGCAGATATAGTTGAACAAGGTACAGAAGCAGGACAAAATATTGCTAATCAAGCAGCAGATACTGTTCGAGAACAGACTGCAAAAATTTTAGAAAAACTTCCCTCAAGAAAAAAGGTTTTAGAATCTCTAGGTGTAAAATTTAATGATGCAGGGTTATTAGCAGTAGTAAAAAAGGATTTAAATGGTAAAGATGTAGAACAACTTTATACCGGTACTCATTCATATACTGCAAGAAAGGGTGTTAATATTGAAGAATATGTTGAGAATGGTATTGTAAAGTCAAGAAAAATGTTTACACAAAAAATGATTGATCATCCGGTAATTAAAGAGTATGATTACTACTTCGCCGCAAATCTAAGAGGAATAAGTACATTTAAAGATGGCTGGTCTAGAAGTGTCTTTACTTCAAAAAATCAGACAGCATTACGTAATTTACGCGATTCTTTAAATTTTACTCCTAAAACAGAAGCTGAAATTAAAGAGTTGAGTGATCACGGAATTAAATATGAAGTAGTTGAAGAAGTTGCAGATTTCGGACAACATGGACACAGGAAAAATTTTAAAGAAATTTATACTTATCCTGAAAGTTACCCTGTCAAAACAAAAGAAGTTTATTACGGCGACAGAAATTCGACCAGTAATATTGGAAAAGAAATTACTCTAACCTTTAGAGAACCTCAGCAAACTGTGAGTCCGTATTATAAAGCAGATGGTTTTAAACTCAATATTAGAGACGTTGGCTTTACATCTGAGTTATTAGGGGGGGGAGGAATTTAGACCGTTTTGAATACTTGTATGACATAAAAGTTATACCGTTTAATGATCGCACTAAAGCTTATAAGGAAATTAAAAGTTTACTAGAAGAAGAATATTCTGCAGAAGCGCTTAGGCAGTTAAGATACGGTTTTTAAAGTATTTGATACAAACTGCGGAAATATCGCGTCTATATATTTTTGATAATCTTCCGGCGCAAAAAATCCGACTGAAAATTCTGCACAATTATAGCCTAGCTGCTGAGCATCTGGCACTTCTATCGGCGGACCGGCAGGAGTTGAACGGGCTGGGTTTTTAGGGTTGGAAATTATGCCTGTACTGCGTAAAAGTGTTATAAGCAGCGATTTTTCTTTTACCTCGTATTCTGTCAAACCTTTTGTGATAATGCCAAATCCATGCGCTCCGACATATCTCTGCATAGGAGCGAAGTTTGTTTTAACTTCAATTCCTCTCACTTTTGGCAGGTGCTTTCTCATATCATAATTCGAGTCAAATTCTCTTTTAATAATTGTATTCAAATCTTCCGAAAAAGTTTCCGTAACAGGTGATTTGAAGTTAAATTTTACCTGCCAGAGTTTGTTTTTAAGCTTGTTATCCCATTCTATCTTAAAGTTTACAAGTTTTCCATGAACGTCTACATGAACATCAAAGAAACTCGTTTTTATTATATTGTTTTTGAATGAATAAATTTCTGCTTTTTCTCCCTTGTCATCTTCTACAGCGCCGAAATTGTAGGTGTCGCCGTCATCTTGAAAGCGGACAAATTCCATTTCGACATTACCTATCTTGATTTTGCCGCTTTTGACTTCAAAATTAATCTCAGGTTTTACGGCAGGCGAGTATTTAAGTGTGTAAATATCCGTAAAATCTTCTGTTACGGGAATTTTTTGAGTGTCATAGAGAAGCGAATTTTCTACTCCGAAATGTTTTGATACGATTTTGTATTCAGGAATAAGCTCTTTGCTTTCCATAACAGGAGTTTTAAAGTTATATTTAAGCCTTAATTCTTCAATAATAGTATTTGCGATTTGTATAATCTTTTCATAGCGTGTAATATTTTCTCTGTGGACTAAATCTGTACTACAGCCGTAAATCCCGTCATGTGCCTGATTTTTCAAAAGAAGTTTGTACGCGTATTGTATAATTGCATTGTATTGCGAACCGTATTTTTTCTGAAGTTTGTCTGCCTGTTCAAGCAAATATGTACATTTTACGTTGTATTGTTTAAGGTTCATTCTTGCAGAAAATGAGCCTTGGAGAATAAATGTAAGGCTGTTGTCCCTGAGTTCGTCATTCCATTCAAATTGTTTAAAATTATCTTTTACCAGTTCAAAATATTCAAACGGGTTTGATAATTTTATTTCGTAATCTTCAAGCAGCCTGTTGACTTTACTTATTTGTTCTGCGATATCAGGCTCAACACCTAAGTGATCTGCTCCGATTGGAAGTAAAAGATAATCTTTTGATTTTGCGGCGATTTTATCAAGATTGCCTTTGAGCCATTCTGCTTTTTGTTCAATTATCATCGGCGAAGAAAAAATATCCATAAAATATCCGCGGATAAGGTTTACGGTGTTAATGCCATTGAATGTAAATTCTGACGGTATATCCCCGCATCCTCTCCAGACAATGCATTTATCAATCCCGAATTTTTTTAGTAACGGCGGAACATTTTTGCTGTGTCCGAAAGTATCGGCAAAATATCCGATAAAATCAGTACAGCCGAAATCTTTTGAAATTTTTAACCCGATTTCCAGATTTTTTTCAAAGACGGTTCTGTCAGTAAGAAATTCGTCAATAAGGCAGTAAAATGGCCCTATGAATAATCTTTTTTCTTCAATAAATTTTCTTACCTGTTTTTCTTTTTCGGGTCTTATTTCTAAATAGTCAAGAAGCGCCCCGACCTGCCCGTCAAAATAAAATGAAGGGATTTTATTATTTTCAAGAAGTTTAAGCACATTATCGAAAACTCTCAAAAGTTTAAGTCTGAAAACTTCAAATTCTCTGTACCATTCCCTGTCCCAATGGGTATGTAAATATGCAATGACAATTCTTTTCATAATATTTTTGTAACATATTCGGGTGTATTATGCAAAGATTTAACAAAACTAAATCGCCGTAATATACGACGATTGTCTACACTTTTTTATAAACATCGATTATGAATTATAACCTTCTAGTCAAAATAGGCAGATAGTACTTCCTGCCCGACCACGGAGAATCTTATCTTTTTTAAAGCTCTTAGTTCTGTTTGTCTTATGCATTCTTTTGTAACTCCATAGATATTGCCAATTTCTTCTAATGTCTTTTTTGAGTATTCATTAAGTCCATATCTCATTTTAACGACTTCCTGTTCACGTTCTTTTAGTGTTGAGACAGCATTTAGAATGTCTTGTTTAAGATTTTCAAATTCAGCTTCTTCTGTTGCAGATGCATTTTTGTCTTCAATGATGTCTGCTATATTTATTTCCTTGCCACTATCGTTATCAAGACTGCTTTCAAGCGAAATCGTTTTTGTGTATGCATTCAAAAAAGTGTCTATTTTAGCTGCAGGCATGTTCATCTTTTTTGCGACGTCTTCATTTTTTACCTGACAATTTGTTTCATTTTCCATTTCTCGTTTAAGTTTAGAAAATTTTGAGAGTGTTTCCTGAATATAAACAGGGATTTTCATGCAGTGTGATTGTTCTGATATTGCCTTAAACATGGCCTGCTTTATCCACCAGCTTGCATATGTTGCAAATTTGTAACCTAATTTATAATTGAACTTTTCAGCAGCAATCATCAAGCCTAAATTGCCTTCTTGAATCAAATCTATAACCGGTATATTTGACATATGTATTGCTTTTTTCGCAATTGTTACAACAAGTTTTAAATTTGCTTTTATCAATTTATCCTTTGCTTTGTTATCACCATTTTTTGCTTTTTTTGCAAGTTCTTTTTCCTGTGCCGGCGTTAGCGCGTGATAATCCGAAATTTCCCGGATGTAGTTTGAAAGTACAGTATCATTAGCTGCATCAAGAATTTCATTTTTAGCAGGATTAGAAGACTTATAAGTCATTCTGATTTTTACTGGTGAATTTTGTTTCATTGCTTTTAAACTCCTTATTTAATTCAGTAACACAAGATTTACACATAACTATTATTTAGAGTAACGTATATAATATAAATCATATAGTATATACTAAGTATATACTATAATATATAAAACTTCAAGTATTTTATTAAATATTATTAAGAATTATAAAAAATTGTAAGTTTTTATTTTTGTAGTATAATAAAATTGGAGGATTTTATGAAAAAGAAAATACTTTTAACATTAGGAATTATTATTGCTCTTGCTGCGTCAGCAGCAGTTGGGTTTGCTGTAGCGGCGATGAATACACCCAAACATCCATCTGACTACAAAATCGGAATTTCTTACGAAAAAGCAGTGGAATCTGAAAAACCAATGCTTGCTTTATTTTATGTAGATTGGTGTGGATATTGTATGAAATTCATGCCAAGATTTAAGTCTTTAAGTGGAATGTACAAAAACAAATACAATTTTGTTATGATTAATGTAGAAGACGAAAAAAATAAAGCATTAGTCGATGATGTTGGAATTTCAGGATTTCCAACTGTGTATGTTTTAGATCCGAAATATGACAACAGAGTTTTAATGGCTAATAATTATTACCAGAATATTCCGAGATTTAAAGTTGAATTGGACAGATATTTGAGAATAAGAAGTATTTTAGACAGAGCTACAGCTCAGGATGAGAAAAAGTAAGCTTAATATTTCTTAATAATTAAGCACTAAAATAGCAATTTTTTGGAAGAGAGGGTTTTTATTAAATTATAAAGCTCTCTCTTCTTATTTAAACGGATAGGCCTTGAATACATTAATCAAGGTCTTTTTTTTATGATAGAATAGTTTTATGAAGGATATACAGAATTTAAAAGACACAAGAAATGTTGATATTCAAAAAGTTGGGATAAAGCATCTTGAACTGCCATTGATTATACAACGTAAGAATAAATCAAATCAGATAGTATATGCACGTGCAAGGGTAAATGTTTCTTTGCCGCGTGATTATAAAGGTACACATATGTCAAGATTTGTTGAAGTTCTTGCAGAATGGAAGAATAAAAATCTTTTGGGTGTTGACATAAAAGGATGTCTTGAAAAGATTATATGCAATCTTGATGCTAGAAGCGGAGAGCTGCAATTTAAATTTAATTATTTTATTGATAAAGAAGCTCCCGTTACAAAAATGTCTGCACCTATGAGTTATGAGGCATCTTTTGAAGGACGTATTGACAATGGTGATTATAAATTTATCTTAGGAGTTTGCGTTCCTGTTACAACTCTATGCCCTTGTTCAAAAGAGATTTCCGAAAACGGTGCCCATAATCAGCGTGCGTTTATAAAAGTTAAGGTTTCGTACGATGAAAAAGAGCAGGTTTGGCTTGAGGATTTAATAGATTTAATTGAGTGCTGCTCGTCATGTCCTGTTTACCCCCTGTTGAAGCGTGAAGACGAAAAATTTGTAACAGAAAAAGCATGGAATAATCCGAAATTTGTTGAGGATGTATTGCGAGACGTTGTTGTAGCTCTTAGAAGCCATCCGGTTATTAAAGAATTTGAGGTGGAATGTGAAGCTTTTGAAAGTATACATAATCACTCCGCATGGGCATTCCAACATGAGATAAAAAATTAAAATTTATATGAGATAATTGCGTTAATCCCCCAGTTTTCAGGAGTATTTTCTTTTATATTTTGAAGATTGTACCTTTGAATTTCAAGAGAAAGTGAAGCTTTATCATTAAGTTTTTGGGTGACACCACCAAAGACTCCTATACTGTTAGTCCATTTTTCTTTTTTAAAATCCATTTGGCCGGAATAGTGCGGGTTAATGTAAATATTTGTATTTTTACCGACCGGTACGTCAAGACTGATAGGTGAATATCTGAATTGAACGGATTCACTGTTTTCCCCGAGTTTGGTTCTAATTCTAAGGTTTTGATTAAGCAAACCTTTTATATCGTAATTTCTGCCGCCTTTTAAGTCTATTACAAACATTCCGTCATCGGAAAAGTTAGTTGCCGCTCCTAGAAATGCAGATATATAACCTTTTTTACCGTTAAGTTTTTCTTCAATACCGCAGACTGTCAGGTTAGAACCGTCAAAAGTCTGATAAGTTGATACAGAAACTGTACCTTTTGGTTTATTTACCGGTTTTGTCATATAAAATCCCCTTTTAAATTTCCCCGTAATCTTACATATTTATAAACGTTTTTTCAGTAAAAAAATTGCCTTAATTTAAAAATTTTTAACATGAAAAAACCGTAATTTTATATTTAATAAAATTACGGTTTAGAATTTATTTGTTTTTACACTTATACCAGTTCAACAATTTTCAAAGCATTTCTGGAAGCGATTTCCACAAGGCTTTTTGCGGTAGCAATCATAGAAAGTTCAGAATCCATTTTATTAATACAAGAACCGCATCCTATAGCAGAAGCACCGGCAGCATAAGCAAACGGTGCAGTTGTCGGATTAATTGCAGTTGCTGTCATAATCGGAAGGTCTATATTTCTTGAGAGTTCAATTGTGTTTGAAAGAGTTAATTCAGCTCTTTCCATCAAACCTCTTGCTCCCTGGGATAGATTTGAAGAAGAAAAATGACCTTCTGTTTGTATTAAATCAATTCCCATAGTTTCAAGTTTTCTAGCAAGTTCAATCTGTTCAGCAATTGGAAGTTCTCCCGGAATTGTTACAGAGAAAAACGTTTTTGTATCACCGAGTAATGTTAAAGTTTCTTTCACTAGAGACAAAACTTCATCAGCTGAAAATGAAATCCCTTTTTTATAGAGAACATCAAAATTACCGAGTTCAATTGCATCTGCTCCGAGTTCAACAGCTTTGGCAAGTTCAGCGGGGACAATTGAAGAAATGAACAAAGGCATATCTGTCATTTCTCTTATTTCAGAAATAATTTCCGGTTTTGCGCAAATGTCAACTGCTGATGCTCCTGCTGTTTGAGCAGCAGAAACAACTTTTTTGATATTATCAATGTCAAAGTTGTCGATACCTGCAATAATTTTTACTGCTCTTTTTTCTGTTAAGTGTTGTTTAAATAATTGAATACTCATAATCTAAAATCCTTTCTTTATAAAATCAAATTTTTTCTGAATTATACATTAAAATTGTAATAATTACAATAACTAACCTGAAAAATTTTTTAAGGAATGATGTATAAAAGGATAGATAGTTAATAATAATAGTAAAAAGGGGATTAATAATGTTAAAAAAAATTGTTTTATATTTAACTTTTTTTGTGATGATGTTGCTTCCAACAAGAGCTCATGGGTATTCGCCGGATGAACTTGTGAATATACATGTCTATGAAAAGATTAACCCTGCGATAGTATCTATTGATGCAAATTTAGACGATGGTTTTTCAGCAGGAACTGGTTGTGTAATACGATCAGACGGGGTTATTCTGACGGGTTCTCATGTAATTGAAGGTGCTAAAGAGATAGATGTCACAACACATGACGGAAAAGTTTATAAGGCTTCAGTCCTTGCAAGGATGGGTAAAAATAAGGATCTTGCGCTTTTAAAAATTAATACAAAATATCGTTTAAAGACCATTTCATTTGGAAATTCATCCGAAGTAAAGGTCGGGCAAAAGGTTTTGGCAATAGGCAATCCTTTTGGATTTGCTGGAACATTGACCTCCGGTATTGTTTCGAGGATTGATTATGCTAAAGGCCGTATTCAAACAGATGCGGCAATAAATCCAGGATGCTCCGGCGGTCCTTTATTGAATTCTCAAGGAGAAGTCATAGGTATATCACAATCTATTTATAATCCGGATAATAATATTTCAAATATCGGAATAGGTTTTGCGATTCCTGTTAACGAGGCGAAGAAATTTATTGAAACGGCAAAGCTTGGTGATAATCCTTTAACATCAAAGAAGAGGTTTGCATTCAGAGAATAAATTTTTTATTTTTTACTCTTCATTAATTTCTTTTTATGTTATATTAATTATATAAAAAAGCTAAGGAGGAAATTATGACAGAGTTTTATTTTATTAATGGGGAATATGTAGAGGCTTCAAAGGCAATGATACCTATAAGAACACATGCTTTTTTGTATGGAACTGCTGTATTTGAAGGTATCCGAGCATACTGGAATGAGGAAGAGCAGCAGTTGTATGCATTTAGAATGCCTGAACACTATGAAAGATTGTTGAGAAGTGCAAAGATTATGTGCATGGAAAGCCCGTACACAGTTGATGAATATTGTGAAATTAATAAAAAACTTCTGGCAAAAAACAATTATAAAGAAGACTGTTATATTCGTCCTACATTATACAAATCCGCTCAAAAAGTAGGTCCCGGTCTTTATGATAACGAGGATTCTTTTGCTATAATTACAAATAAAATGGGTGATTATATTGATACATCAAAGGGTTTGAAAGTTTGCGTATCCAGCTGGAGAAGAAACAGCGACAATGCAATTCCTCCGCGTGCTAAAGTTGCAGGTTCTTATGCAAATGCTGCTTTGATAAAAACAGATGCGCATAATATGGGATTTGATGACGCAATCGTGCTAGACGAAGCAGGCCAGGTTACAGAAGGTTCTGCAATGAACATGTTTCTTGTACAGAATGGTAAACTTGTAACAACAATGAAAACAGATAATATTTTGGTCGGCGTAACGAGAAACACTATTATAGAATTGGCAAGAGACGTTCTTGGTATAGAAACAGAAGAACGTGCAATTGATAGAACTGAACTGTATATATCAGATGAAGCATTCTATTGCGGTACCGGTGCACAGGTAAGTCCTATAGTAAGTGTGGATAACAGAAAATTGGGTGACGGTAATATTGGTCCGATATCAAAAGATTTGCAAAAACTCTATTTTGATGTTGTGAAAGGCAGAGTTCCGAAATACAAAAAATGGTGTACACCGATTTATTAATTGTTGTCATCGTATTACGAAGAAAAAGGTAATTTTATGATTGAATTTTTAGGTTTATGTGTACAAAATTTAATACGCAGTATAAAATACCTTTTTCAGGTGCGTTTTACATCTATTTTGGAACAGGCAGCTGTAATAAGTTATGATTCCTTACCAATTTCTCTGATAATTGCCTTTATAGCTGCTGCAGTAATAACAATTCAAGTTTCAAAACAGTTCCTGATGAGTGGTGCTGAAACATATATTGGTGGGACAATTGCTGTGATAATGATAAGAGAGATAGCTCCGGGATTTGTAGCTCTTGCAATAGGAGCACGTGCTGGAACGGCAATTTCAGCAGAAATTGCAAATATGCAAGTTACAAGTCAGGTTGATGCAATGAAAACTTTAAAAGTTGATCCTGTCGGTTATTATTTCACTCCCAGAATTATAGCATCGGCAGTGACTGTACCTATGGTAGTTTTGTTTGCTGAATTTATCGGAATTGCTGGTGGTATGCTTGTTTCGCAGGCGACAATTGATTTACATCCTGCAAGATATATGAATTCTGCTTGGCTTTGGATGTCAACACGTGATATATATATAAGTCTATTAAAAGGAGCGGTATTTGGGGCATTAATAGCGCTTGTTTGTGCTACACAAGGATATAGCACAAAGGGAGGTGCAAAAGAGGTAGGATTTTCAACCACTCAGGCAGCAATTCTGTCAACTATTTATATGTTAATAGCAGATTTTCTAATTAATCTTGTATTTTACATAATTTAATATATTCGTCATAACGCTTACGCTAAGCAATCTCAATTTAGAAGATAGGAGGGTAGGAAGATAATCAATTTAACGTAAATGGCTTACCTTCCTATCTTCTAAACTGCCCTTCGTCTGTTTTATAGGAAACTTAGTGTAAACTTCTTATAATTTCGATCAATTCACTGTTGTAAAATAATTAAAATTATGTTATAATAAAAAATAAAGTATATAAAAAAAAGAAAAGGACGGGCTAGTATGAAGAAGATTGATTTTAGTGCATTTTGCGGGGGGGGGGGGTAATCTAAAAGCTTTTACAGCAAGGCTTTTACGGTTATTGCCGAAGAATGATAAGAGGTGTTTTCTTTCTTGTTACACTCTGGCAGAGATTATAATCGTAATGTTTGTGATCGCTGTAGTAGTGGCTGTAACAATAGGTATT